>CAMCPF010000300.1 GCA_945876515.1 Candidatus Kuenenia stuttgartensis | reverse complement strand
CCCACCGCGACGTGTTCAACGTGCTCCTCCAGGTGCTCGACGATGGCCGGCTGACCGACAGCCTCGGCCACACGGTCGATTTCACGAACACGATCGTGGTGATGACGAGCAACGTCGGCAGCCAGGTCATCCAGGAGATCACGAAAGAGGGGGGCAGCGAGCAGGAGATGCGAGACGCCGTCAAGGACGCCCTCTCGGCCCGGTTTCTGCCGGAGTTCCTCAACCGGATCGACGAGACCATCATCTTCCACCCGCTCGACCAGAAGCACATCCGCCGGATCGTGCAGATCCAGGTGAACCGGCTGGTCGGCCAGGCGACCAAGGCCGGGATCACCCTCGAGTGCACGGAGGCCGCACTCGACGAGATCGCCAGGCTCGGCTACGACCCCGTCTACGGGGCCAGGCCGCTGAAGCGGGTGATCCAGCAGCAACTGCAGAACGCGTTGGCCCGGGAACTGCTCTCCGGTGCGTTCACCGAGGGGAACACCGTCCGGATCGACTTCGTCCAGGACGGGTTCACTTTCGTGAAGCTCGGCTGAACGACGGAGGCTAACGCTTGCGGTCTTCCAGGCCCATCCTCGCGATCAGCCCTTCGCACCCGGTGGTCATCTTGCGGAGCTTCTCGGCGATGGCGAGTTTCTCGCTCGTCGTGGCCTTCTTGAGCTTGCTCTCGAACTTCGTGAGCTTCTTCTTGCGGTGCCGCCGCCGCTTGATCTCCTTCATCCGGTTGCTGATACCGCCCATGCGTGTCGCGAGCCTCTGGTGGTGTTCGGGAAAGACCGAAGCCTAGAAAAAGCCGGGAAACGAGTCAAAGCCGGTGGGCGCCGCGGCGGGAAAAATGCCCTTGCCGGCGGCTGCCGCCAGTCGGCTAACGTGTAAACTCCACCGGGGCGGCCCGCGAGGCTGGCGGCTCCGTCTCGGACGGGTGGCAGAGCGGTTGAATGCACCGGTCTTGAAAACCGGCAGTCGCGAAAGCGGCTCGTGGGTTCAAATCCCACCCCGTCCGCCTGGATTTTTCCCGCATGGTTTTGCGTCTGGCGGCGAGCGGGTCATCTCCACCCGAACGCGGGACCAGCGGGGTCACATGCCGTACGGGAAGTCGGCGTGCTCGGTCAGGCCGCTCGAGCGAATCGGGCCCAGGGCCCTGGCGTACTCGAGCAGCAGTCGATCGGCAAACTCGATTCGCCGGCGAAGCCAGGCATCCCGGTCGCTGGCGGGGGCGTCGCCGGCCAGCACGTCGGCCACATCCTGCACGAGCACGTGCTCCGGGAGATAGACGAGTCGGCTGTTCTTGTAGCCGCTGGTCCGAAGCTCGTTGACCGGATAGCTCCCGCCCCGCGAGGCTGAAACCGTGACGATCAGCGCTGGCTTGTGGCCGACCTCCTTGGGGCCCGCGAACAGGAGAATGTTCTTGAGGCCCGGCGGCACCATCCCGGCCCACTCGGGCGAAATGATCACGAAGCCATCCGCCTTCCGCATCTTGTCGCGGTAGGGCTTCCAGAGCGCCGCCAGCGGGCTGTCTCCCTGCCAGACGCTCTCGTCCCACAGAGGCAGCGGATTGCCCGCGAGGTCGATGGTGTCGACGGTGGTCGCAGGGTCGATGCGGGCCAGGTCGGCCGCGACGTAGGCACCAACCCGGCTTGATTGACTGTCTTTCCGATGACTGCCCACGATGATGACGATGTGCATGGCGGCTCCGAGTCGAGAGGGGCTCCGGCCTTCGCGGGCGGCGAGGCCTCGAGGGTCGCCGATGGTAGCAGACCCGGCCGCTGCTCCCGAGGGTGCTGGATCCGCGGCCTTTCGGCGCTCAGTCTGCGGCGAACCTGAACAGATGCCGCTCGCCGCGGACGAAGAGCGATTCGCCGGCCGGGGCGGGGGTGGCGTCCACGCCCTCGCCCACGTCGTTTTCGGCGAGCACTTCGAGGGCCGGGGCGTCGGCGATCACGGTGATCCGGCCGCTGCGATCGGTGAGATACACGCGGCCGTCGGCGGCCACCGGGGAAGCGTAGGTGCGGGCCACACCGGGGACTCTTGCGGTCTCATAGTGGGCCGCACCCGTCGCCGCGTCCACGCAGGTCAGGAGGCCGCTTTTCTCCTTGTAGTAGAAGAGGCGATTGCCGGAGAGCAGGGGGGAGGCGACATCGGGCGTGCCTGACTGCTTCGTCCAGAGCACGTGCGGCCCACCGGCGAGGTCACCGCGGCCGGCCAGGTCGAACGCCCCGAGGAAGGCCCCGCGAAAGCCGCTGCCGATCCAGGCCGTGCCACCGGCGGCCACGGCCGAGGCACAGGGCCGCACGGTCTGGCCGCCACACCTCCAGAGCTCCTTGCCCGTGGTGAGGTCGTAGCCGCGGGCAGCGTTCTGGCCGTTCATCACGACCTGCGTCGTGCCGCCCGCGTCGGCGACGACCAGCGGCGTGGCCCAGCAGGTGGGCTCGTCACGGGGCGTCTCCCAGACGGTCTTGCCGGTGCGCTTGTCGAGCGCATACAGCCGCGACGGCCCCTCGTGGTCCCAGGGGACGACGATGAGGTCGCCGGCGAGCGTCGGCGACGAGCCCTCGCCGAAGCCGTTGCGCACCGTCATGTCGCCGAAGTCGCGGGTCCACAGGGGCTCGCCGGCCAGCGTGAAGCAGTGCAGCCCGCGGGAGCCGAAGTGAGCATAGACACGCTCGCCGTCGGTGCAGGGGGAGGCCGAGGCGAAGCCGTTGGTCTCGTGCGTTCCCTCGTGGGGCACGGCCTTCACACACGACCGCGACCAGGCCTCGCGGCCCGTCCGGCGATCGAAGCAGAGCAGCCGGAAGTCGAGCGCCCCTTGCTCACCCTCCATGGCAACCGCCGTCGTGACGAACACCCGCTCGCCCGAAACCACCGGCGAGGACGAGCCACGTCCGGGAAGCTCCGTTTTCCAGCGAAGACCGCGGTCGGGACCAAACGCGACAGGCGGCTTGGCCGTCAACGACACGCCGTTGCCGCCGTCGCCCCGCCAGTGCGGCCAGTCGGCCCGGACCGGCGATGCCATGACTCCAGCGAGCAGCAGCCCACCTGCGACAAGGGCCATGTGAGGATCATGCATGGATCGATGTCTCACGTCCGGTTGACCGATTGGATTCCGCCTTGGCAACCAGTAGCCTACTGGGTGATTCTCCGGGCGGGGAGTCGGGCGACGCGAGCCTCATCGACCAGGAGACCCTCCATGTTTGGCATCGGCCCCGCGGAACTCGTGATCCTGCTCACTGTCGGCCTCTCGCTCGGCGGCGCGGGCGGGCTTCCGCTCTCGACGCCGCCGCTGCCGCCGGATCCGGTGATCGCGAGGGTGGCACCCGACGCGTGTCTCCTTCACCTGGAGACGGCGGGGCTCGATGCCCCCGCGGCCGGATCGCAGAACCTCACCGAGCGGATGCTCGCCAATCCCGAGATGCGGGAGTTTTTTGCCGAGGTCGCCGAACAGGTGATGGGCCTCGCCCGCCAGACATCGCCGGTGGGCCCGGACGGTGTCGAGGCCGTGGGCACGCTCCTGGAGGCAGCGCTGACGCGACCGCTCGCGATGACCGTGGAAAAGTTTCAGCCGCCCTCACCCGAGGGGCCGGCGCAGGTCGTGGCGTCGCTCGTGATCCGGGTGGGCGACCGGGGCGAGGCGATCGAACGGGCGGCCCGATGGCTGGTGGACTCGTCGCCGTTGTTCAGGTTCGAGACCGTGGAGGTCGGAGGTCGATCCTGGCAGCGACTGCGGAACGCTGGGCCGCAGTCGGGCCAGCTTTCCTGGGGAATCAACGACGGTTCGTTCATTGTCGCCATCGGCCCCGAGGCGCTCGAGTCGCTTGTCGCCCGGATGAAGGAATCAGGCCGCAAGGCGCCGGCCTGGAAGGCGACGCTCGAGAAGCGGCTGCCGCTCGCCCGCCAGAGCACGCTCACCTACTTCAACGCCGGCGAGGCGCTGCGGATCGCCACCAGCCTGCCGGCCCCCGACCGCAAAAAGCTGCTTACGGTCCTCGACGCATCCGGGCTCGGGAAGCTGGAGACCGTTGGTTGTGTGAGCGGGATGACACTGGAGGGCGTCGCGGCGAGCACGTGGCTGGGCTTCGATGGCCCGCCGAAGGGGCTCTTCGCGCCGCCGGTCAGCGGAATCGGCCCGCGGCAGCTCGCCCGGATTCCCGCCGACGCCACGATGGCCCAGGCCTGGTCGCTCGACCTTTCCGCCATGCTCGCGACGGTGCTCGGGCTTGTGGAGGCGACCGAGCCGCGGGCCGCCGCCGAGTTTCGCGAGAACCTTGAGCGGATTCGGGCGGTGGCGGGGTTCGACATCGACACGCATCTCTTGAAGCCGCTCGGTCCCGACTGGACGGTGCTCTCGGTGCCGGCCCCGGGCGATTTGCTGCCGAGCGTCG
>CAMCPF010000299.1 GCA_945876515.1 Candidatus Kuenenia stuttgartensis | reverse complement strand
AGGCCGCCGGTCGGCTGGAACAACGGTCAGGCGACGACCGAGGGCGTGATCACCACCACACAGGCGCTCGACTACGCGAGCGGCGCCGGAATCCTCAATCTCGACGCCTCGTATCGCGTCTATGTCGGCGACCCGTTCAGCGCCACGATCGACGGGCTGACGACCGTCTACGCCGGGATCGGCACCACGCTGGGGGTGCCCGGCGCGGCCGGCGGCTCGGGCCTCGAACTCCGCGGCTGGGATCTCGGCAGCGTGGTGTCGGACGCCGACGCCTCGACCGGCCGCGTGAACGTCTATCAACTCGGCACGCCGCTGGCCGCCGGCGACACCTTCACGGCCGCCCTCACCTGGTTCGCCGATCGAACCGTGGGCGGCACCGTGGCGTCGGCGGCCGACGTGGCCCTGAGCGACCTCTCGCTTGAAGTCTGGCGGACCGATGGCGGCGTCGAGTCGGTCGTGGCCCGCTCGATCGCCACTTACAGCACGACCGAGTTTCTCCGGTTCGCCGTGGCCGAGCCGGGCATCTACAGCCTCCACGTCGCCGGTCTCGACCAGCTCTACAATCTGGCCGAGACGCCGGTCACCGCCACGAACTACGGGCTGGCCTGGAACGTGGTGGCCGTGCCCGAGCCGGGCACCGTCGGCCTTGCCGCCGCGGCCGTCGGCCTGCTACCGCTCCTGGGCCGGCGGCGGGCTACCAGGCGGTCGTGACGCCGACGCCGCCGAGTTCGCCGATCGGCAGCGGCACGACCTGCACCTCCATTCCGGCGAAGTGCATCTCGGTCGCGTCCACCGCCCGGGCGCTGGCCCAGGCGAGATACCAGCCGAGGAACACCTGCGACGGGTAGTGGGAGTCGGTGGTCATCCGCGAAAAGCCGACGAAGGTGGAGCAGACGTAGAGCGTGCCTTTGAGGAGCGGGCTCTCCACCATGTCGGCCGCCGCCAGGAAGGGAATCGCGCCCACGAAGGCGTGGCCGCTCACACCGTTGTTGTCGTTCCAGAAGTGCCACTTGCTGCCCACGTCCTCCGCCGGCCGCGAGGCCCCGGTCGCCATCTGGAGTACGTACAGCGGCGGGGCTCCGACCACGAAGATCCGCAGCGACCTCGAGCCCCACTCGCCCAGCACGTCGCCGACCGGATTGCCTTCGAACACGAGCCCGGTGGCCGCCGCCACGCCGAAGATCGGCAACGCATAGCGGCCTTCCCCGATGTCCTTGCAGCCCGTGAAAAACGTGCCGAGCCCGGTCGGCTCGACGCCGCGGAGCCAAGCGGCCTGCATCGTGTCGTCGAAGCCGGTGTTGGCCATCAGGGCGCCCGCGCCGAACGCCGCCGTGGTGCAGACGAGGCTCTGGCAGTCGTAGAAGTTGCGATAGTCTTCCCAAATCTTGTGGCCGGCCCGTGAGAGCCGGGGGAAGCGGCTCTTCGACCAGGGCAACTCCGCGGGCCGCGGGGCGAACATCTCCCGCTGCTCGAGCGGGGGCAGCGAATAGACCGGATCGGCCGTGGGAGCGAGCCGCGCGGCGAGCTCGACGGTGAAGCTATCGGGGCGATCCTGAGGCCGCCACCCGCCGGCCGGGGCGACAGCCTCGCCTCCCCCCACCGTCTCCGCGAGCGACTCGGTCTGTACCGCGGCATCGACCCAGACGCCACCGACCGCGGGCACCACCCGTACGACCACCCGTTGTCGTTTGGGAGGCCAGGCCGGCTGCGTTGCCCCCGGAGGCTCCACCCAGGCCGACTCGATCAACCCCGCCCGCGGAGGCACGGCCGTAAAGTCGGGCTCGACGGCCCGCACCACCGGCCAGTCGGCTGCGATCGTGGCCAGCGTCTGCCGCCAGATGATCGCCCCATCGGGCGACGGGAGAAACATGCCGCCGGGCACGTCTGCCGCCGCCGGCTCGTCGGCCTGCTCGACCCGGTCGGCGGCGACCGCCATGAGCGGGCTGGCGACCAGCATCATCGCCCAAGCGAGCACCGTCGGCGCGCAGCCGCTCACCGCGCGGAGCGGTGAATCGCACCGCCGCGGAACTGAGGCAGAAAGGCGGGAAAACGCGGTCATAACGGCCGCCGGACTGTGGCAGCCGCCGCGGGCGGCCGCAACCCGGATTTGCCGCCGGGGAAGGCCCCTCAGTCCGCCCCTTTTGCCTCGGAAGAGTCGATGAACACTTCGACCTGCTGCCCCACGAACAGGGGCGGCTTTCCGGCCGGGTCGAACTCGTAGATCACCTGGAGCACGCGGGTATCGACCCGTTCGGTGGTGTCACCGGTGAGCGACTTCTTGGGCACGACGAAGGGCTCCACCCGCACGAACTCGAGCGGGTATTTCTCCTGGAGGTTGCCGCGGGGCACGGCCACCGCGGGCAGCCCGGCGTGGAACCGCGGGATGTCGTACTCGTCGATGTCCACCCGCACGTGCAGCCGCTCGGTGTTGCCCAGGATCACAAGCGGCTGATTGGCGGGCGTGCCCACAAACTCGCCCGGCCGCACGTTCACCTGCAGCACCCTTCCGGCCACGAGGGCCCGGACGATCAGCCGATCGAGCTCGACCTCGATCTTCGCCACTTCAGCCTCGGCCCGCGACAACGCCGCCTTGGCCACGTCGCGGTCGTACTGCCAGGAGCCGGCTTCGAGCAGGTCGAGCTCGGCCTGCGATCGAGCCATCGAGGCCTTGGCGGCGGCGAACGCCTCGCGGCGATCGATGAGCTCCTGCTCGGTCGAGACCTTCCGGGCATAGGTCTCCTCGACCCGCTTGAGGGCGTCGGCCTCCCGCACGACGAGGGCCCGGGCCACGTCCACCGTGGCGGCCAGCACCGGGATCTTCTCCGGCCGCGGCTCGGCCTCGAGCCGCACGAGTTCGCTCCGAGACTCCGCCACGGCCGACTTCTTGACCTCGAGTTCCCCCCGCAGCTCGCGGTCGTCGAGGCGGAAGAGCGGCTTGCCGGGCGCGACCTCGTCGCCCACCTTCACGAGCACCTCGACCACCACGCCCGGCGTGGCGGAGCCGACGGCGATGTTTTCCGTCTGGGCCTCGACGATGCCTGCCGCGGCCAGCGCGTCGGCGAAGGGATTCCTGGCCGGCGCGATCGGCGGCGGCGGGTTGTGCTCGACGGGCCGCGTGGACCAGACATACCAGCCGGCGAATCCCAGGAGCCCGAGGGCCACCAGCGGCAGGATCCGCTGCGTGACGAAGTCGGCAAACGTACCCCGCCGCTCGAGGCGACGCGGACGCGGCGGGGTCGGGGCATCGGTGGCGGAGACGCTCATGAGGTGCGATATCGTAGCGAAATCAGTCCGGTTGCCGTGGCCTCGGGCGCGGCCTGCCACGGGCCTTGCCGCACCCCCCAAGGTATTATGAACGTCTCCCTGAACCTCGCGGCCCGCGAACGACTCGCCGCCATGCCCGCCTCGTTGCGCTATTCGATCCCCGGCCTTTGCCTCGCCGCCGCGTTGGCCGCGGCTTGCCCGCCGACACCCGCGACCGGGGCCGAGCCCCACGAACTCGTCCGTGACCCTGCGGCCACCTGCCGCTGGACGGGGCCGACGACCGTCGTGATCGGCTCGGCCGGCAACCCCCGGGAGTGGCAGGAAATCGACGCCGAGACGGGGGAGCGGCGGCGGATCGCCGCGCCGCCCGACGAACCAGGCGCCGGAAATGCCGGCCGCCGCGGCCGCAAGCGGGCCGGCGACCGGAAACCCCAGGAGGAGTCCCCCGCCCTGCCCGAGACGGCCGCGGCGCTGGACGGGCCACACCGCTGGGCTCCCGGCTTCGGCCATCTGGTGGCCTGGGAGGTCGAGCCCGCCGAGCCCCATCCGGTGCACCTCGTCGAGAGTTCGCCCCGCGATCGCGTCGAGCCGCGGCTCCTGACCCTCGACTACCTCAAGCCCGGCGACCGGATCGAGCGGCGATGGCCGCGGCTCTTCGCCCGCGACGGCCGCGAGATCCCGCTCGACCGCAGCCTGTTCCCCGAGCCCTGGTCGATCGACCGCCTGCGTTGGTCGGCCGCTGGATCTCAGTTCACCTTCCTCTACAACCCGCGGGGCCACCAGCTGCTACGGCTCGTGGCGGTCGATGCCGCCACCGGCCAGGCGCGGATGGTCGTGGAGGAGCGGTCGCCGACCTTCGTGGACTATGCCCACAAGACCTGGCTCCATTGGCTCTCCGACAACGAGCTCCTGTGGATGACGGAGCGGGACGGCTGGAACCATCTCGTGCTCGTGGACGTGGCCACGGGCGACCTGCGGCCGGTGACCTCCGGCCGCTGGATGGTGCGGGGCGTCGAGGCGGTGGACGACGCCGCCCGCACGGTCGTCGTGCGGGCCATGGGGCTCACGGCCGGCGAGGATCCCTACCACATTCACTTTCTCAGGGTGCCGATCGACGGCGGCGAGGTCGTCCGGCTCACGC
>CAMCPF010000298.1 GCA_945876515.1 Candidatus Kuenenia stuttgartensis | reverse complement strand
GGCCGGCGGATGCCGCGGAGCCGGTGAAGACCCGCTACGAGGGGCTCGGCCCCAAGGTCGAGAAGGTGGTCTGGCTCGGCGACGACATGCTGCTCGTGCAGGACGCCTTCGCCAGCGGCGCCCGGCTGGTACGGCTGGCCGAGGGCAAGCCGGTAGCGACGTCGCCCGCGCTCTTGGCGAAGGCCGACCTCGACGAGTATCGGTTGCTCGACGGCCCCGAGGGGCGGCGGCGGGCCCGGCTCACCGACGGCGTGCTCCAGTGGCTCGGCGACGACCTCCACCCTGTGGATCAAGTGATGCTCGGCGACGGCCAGAAGATCGCCTCGTATCTGCCGATCGCCGGAGCCCCCGGCCAGGCCTGGACGCTCGAGCGAGACGGCGCGTTTCTCCATCGGCTTGCGGCCGACGAGGCCGGCGTGATGCGGCCGGTCGAGACGGTCAAGCCGCCGGCCGGCACCGCGCTCGAGGGCGACCCGGTGCTCGGCGTGATGCTCGCGGACAAGGAGCGGGTGGTGCGGCTCTCGCGGGGCGAGCCGTGGGAACTCGAGCTTGTCGAGAGCGTCGACGGGCGAGTCGGCCGTCGCAGCGGCGTCAGCGAGTCCACGATCCACCGGATCATGACCACCGACATCGACGGCGATGGCGGCGACGACCTCCTGCTGTGCGATGACCGCCGGCACCAACTGACGGCCATGCTCCGGCAGCCCGCGGCCGCCGGTGCCGCGGCCAAGCTCGAACGGTCGGTCACCTGGAAGGTGTTCGACGACCGCAAGTATCCCTACGACGGCGGCGAGTCGCAGGAGATGGTGACCGAGCCGCGCTGGGTCGCCGGTTTCGACGCCGACGGCGACGGCGCGCACGACCTAGCGCTCGTCAGCCAAGATCGGCTGCTGCTCTACCTGGGGCGGGACGCCGAAGATCCGGATGCCGGTCCAGATGCGACCGGCCGCGCCGCGAAGGAAAAGCCATGAAGACGCTCGCAGCCTCCCTGGCGATGTGGATGGCCGGGACGGCGTTCCTGCCAGGCTTGTGCGCCGTCGCCGAGGCGCCTGCGGCGCCCGCACCGGCCGCGACCCCCTCCCCATCCGCGGCGCCCGCCGCGATCGTCACCGTCACGCTCGTGGGCGGCGGCAAGGTGACGGCCACGCTTCTGCGGGAGTCGGAGGAGGGCGTGGTGCTCGACCTCGGCTACGAGGTCTTGCAGATCCCGGCCAAACGGGTGCTCGACGTACGGCGCGAGGACGAGGCCGACGAGCCGGCCCGCGCCGCCGAGCGGGGCATCTTCCGCACCGGCCGGCTCGAGGCCCGAGAGGTGCCGGAGCTCGTCAAGCGGTTCGGCGAGGCCGTGGTCATGATCCGTAATCCCGGCGGCCTGGGCACGGGCTTTCTGACCAGCCGCGAAGGCCATCTCGTCACCAACTATCACGTCGTGGAGAACCACACCCAGCTGCGGGCCACGATGTTTCGCCGCGTCGCCGGCGCCGGCCAGGCCGGATTCGAGAAGGTGGAGTTTCGCAAGGTGAAGATCGTGGCCCTGCAGCCGCTGCGGGACCTGGCGCTCCTGCAGCTTGACGCCGCCGAGGCCGATGGGCGGCTGCCGGAGCCCGTGGTAATCAACGACCGCGACGACCTGCGGGTGGGCGACATGGTGTTTGCGATCGGCAACCCGCTGGGCATGGAGCGGAGTGTGACCCAGGGAATCGTCAGCAGCACCACGCGCACGATCGACCAACTGCGGCTCATCCAGACCGACGCCGCCATCAATCCGGGTAACAGCGGGGGCCCGATCTTCAACGCCCGGGGCGAGGTGGTGGCGGTGGCCTGCGCCGGAGCGGCGGTCTTCGACGGCCTGGCCTTCGGGATCCCAGCCTCGGAGCTGATCGACTTCCTCATCCACCGCGACACGTACCTCTTCGACGAGTCGCAGCCGCAAAACGGCGTCACCTACCTCCCGCCGCCGTGGCGGGCTCCGGAACCCGCCGCCCCGACCGCGCCGTAAGCGGTTCAACGACACCTCCGAGGGCATCATGCCGCGGGCACTGCGAGGATTGGCGGCCGGAATGACGGTCGCAGCAACGGTGATGGGTTGGGCTCTGGGATTCGTGCCGGCCGCGATGGCCGACGAACTGCGGCCCTCGTGGGAGTGCCTGCCGGCCGACACCGCCCTGATGGTGCGGCTGCCAAAAGCAGCCGAATTCGTCGAGACCATGCGGATGAGCACGCGGTTCGGGGCAATCGCCATGCGGCCCGAGCGGCTCGACGGGCTGTGGCGGATGCTCGTCGAGCAGGCGGGTGAGGCTCAGTCGACTGTCGGTGACACGGTGTTGCTGTCGAACCCAGCCGACTGGGAGAAGTCCTTGGAGAAGTATGGCCTCAAGCCAGCTGACCTCTCCGGGGCTTTTACCGGGGACGTCGGCGGCGGGCTGGTCGTGCGCCAACGGGATGGCGACCTGCCGCCGCTGGCGATGCTCTTGGCGTGGGCGGAGCCGGGCGAGGAGGTGGCCGGGCGGGTGATGGCCGCCGTCAAGCAACGGCTCGAGGAGCGGGTGGAGGGCGAGCCTGAAACCCCCGCCATTCGCAGAGTCGATCTGGAACTCGCCGGGCATGAGGTGGTTTCGGTGGTGGTGCCCGTGATGACGCTCGATCTCGGCGAGACCGATGCCGACCCGGTTGCCGAGGAGTCCGACGAGGACGCGGACGACGCGGATCGGGCGCAGGCTCGGCTGGAGGAGCGGCTCCGTGCCGCCAAGCCCGTGCAGACCGGTCAGCAGCACGTTTTTTACACCACGGTGGGCGGAAGAATTCTGTACGGCACGACCTTCCCGGGGGCAGCCGCCTCCGGCGATGGTCAGCCCGACTTCGACGCGCTGAGCGGCGGTGACGAGGCCAAACAGATCTTCGGTAGCTTTCTCGCGGCCCATGCGGAGGATGACGAGCCGGCGCTGGCCCGCGTGCTCCGGGAGCCGGCGCTGGCCGCTGCCGCGCTGCCGGGCGTGCCGCTGGTCGAAGCCGTGTTCGTGCCCCGCGTGATGGACGCCGGGCGGCCCGCCGCGGAGGCCGGGGGCCGGCTCGCGCAGGTCGGCCTCGACGATGTCGGCGGCGTGGCGTGGAGGCAGGCCTTCGCCGATGGCTGCTGGCGATCGACGATCGCCGTCACCCTGCCCGCGCCACGGCACGGCATGCTGGGGATGCTCGACCAGCGGTGCGATGCCTGTGAGGTGCCTCCGTTCGTGACCCGCGAAGCGGTCGACTTCACGCAGATCTCGTTCGATCTCGGGGCGGCCTTCCGGTCGATCCGCGAACTGGTCGCCGGCGATGCCGCCGCCGAGCAACTGACCAACATGCTCAACGTGGCCGACGTGCAGGCGACCACCTGGCTGGGCACCGACGTGGCCACGATGCTGTCGGGTCTCGGGAGCCGCCACTGGATCCTCTCCTTTCCGCCGCGAATCGCCGCCGCCATGGCCGAGGCCCGGGCGGCACGGGCCGACGGTGCCGGCTCGACGGTCAGCATGCCGACCGACAGCCTCGCCATGGTGTGGGAAGTGGCCGACGAGGCGCCGTTCCTCAAGCTGCTCGGGCAGCTCGCGCCGCTGGCCGGCGGCGAGCTCGAGGACGAGCAGGGCTTTCAGGGGCTGCGGCTGCCCGGCGAGATCGGCGTCTCCGTCGGCCGTCGCCACCTCGTGCTCGCCTTGGGGCCGGGAACCTTGGAGAAGGTGTTGACCGCGATCCGCAACCCGCCTGCGGGTGACGTGTCGTGGCGGGAGAGCGACTCGCTGCGGCGGGCCCGCGGTCTGCTCGACCTGCCGCCGGCGCGGATGTTCGCCGTGGGCGACGCCACCGCCACCGGCGGCATGCTCGGCTCGCTCCGCGAGTTCGTCGCGGCGCTCGAGCCGGGCGACGTGGACGAGGATTCGCGGGAGCTGCTGGCGGCCGGTCAGAAGCTGCTGCCGACGGCCGACGAGATGAAGGGCATGTTCGGCGTCAGTGCCTCGGTCCTACGGATGACCGACGACGGCCTCGTGCTCGAGTCGGCCTGGGAAATGCCCGCGCCCTGAGCGGCATCTCGCAAGCAGCTGAAGGCTAGAGCGCGTCCGACTTTTGCGGAGTGCCGGCTCGGGAGCGGCTTGGCCGCGTTCGACGGTATGTCGCGTAGCCCAGGCTACCAAGGCCGACGATGACAAGCGCAAGTGTCGACGGCTCGGGAACGATGCCCACCCCGACCTCGGCGCTTGCCACGCGGAAACCGACGTAAATATTCTCGGATGCCGGATTGGTGTTGAAGGGGGTAGTGTTCGTGGACTGAAGAACCTGCGATTGATCTTCCGAACTGCCGCCCCACATCACGCGATCTTCGGAGGGAACAGTGTTCGACCCGCTGGCCGAGGTTTCCAGCCATTCCCAAACGTTGCCTCCCTGACCCGT
>CAMCPF010000297.1 GCA_945876515.1 Candidatus Kuenenia stuttgartensis | reverse complement strand
ACCGCCGGGAGCAGTTTCGGGCCAGCGGCGCTGCCGCCCGCCAGGGCCTCGCTGCCGCGCTCGAGGGGGTTCTGGCCCGACCCAAGTCACGGGTCGCTCGCACCCTGCCCGCTGCAGGCTCACGCGAATGACCCGTCGCGGTACCATGCCGCTGTTCCCATCCCCGGCCCGTCGCCCCGGCCCGTTCGCCTCATGACCGCCGCCCCGCAGCCCCCGGTCGCCGCCAAGCCCCCCGGGCAGGAAGCCTTCCATTCCTATCCCTGGTGGAGCCCGCGGTTCTGGCACGGGATGCCGCTGGGAGTGTGGCTCGGTCTGGTGGGTGAGAACGGAGGCCGCGTGCACCCGTCGAAACTCGGCCTCGTGGCCACGATCTCCGCCGCCGCCGCCTTCAACTCGGTGGCGGCCCCGCTCAGTGAGGCGCGGTTCCGCCGCCGGCTCCGCACGCCGCCGGTCACCCCGCCACCGCTGTTCATCCTGGGCCACTGGCGGAGCGGCACGACCCTGCTCCACGAGCTGATGATGCTCGACCCGCGGTTCTGCTGCCCCTCGACCTACCAGTGCTTCGCCCCGAGCCACTTCCTGCTCACCGAGGACGTGCTCACGCGGCTGCTCGGCTGGATGATGCCGGCCAAGCGGCCGATGGACAACGTCGCCGCGGGCTGGTCACGGCCCCAGGAAGACGAGTTCGCGCTGGCAAACCTCGGTGCGCCCTCGCCCTACCGCCGCATGGCCTTCCCGGCGACGAGTTCCTCCGAGCCGGTGGCCCTCGACGTGACGAAGCTGCCACCGGCGGAACTCGACCGGTGGAAGGAAACGCTCCGCCGGTTCCTCGCTCGGCTCGCCGTGCGGGACGCCCGCCGGCCCGTGCTCAAGAGTCCGCCGCACACCGCCCGGCTCGGCGTGCTGGCGGAGATGTTCCCCGAGGCCCGCTTCCTGCACGTGGTGCGCGACCCATTCGTGGTGTTCCCCTCCACGAAGCGGCTCTGGATCTCGCTCGACGAGGTGCAGGGGCTGCAGGTGTCCAAGGGCGAGACGCTCGACCACTACGTCTTCGCCTGCTTCGACGAGATGTATGCGGCCTTCGAGCGCGACCGGACCGCGGTCGGCCCGGACCGGCTGCACGAGCTGCGCTACGAGGATCTCGTGGCCGACCCGGTCGGCGCCCTGGCCACGGCCTACGAGCGGCTCGGCCTCGGCGATTTCGACGCCGTGCGGCCCGCGCTCGAGGACCAGGCCCGCTCGATGAAGCGGTATCGCACCAACACCTACCGTCACGAGCCCGAGGTCGTGGCCGAGGTCGCCCGCCGCTGGCGGCCGTTCATCGACCGCTACGGCTACGACGTGCCGGCCTGCTGAGGCCGCGGGGCCCGGCGCTGATGCAGGAGCCTGACGCGGGGATCGGCCTGCATCTCCTTCTGCTCCTCGGCGAACTCCTGCGGTGTCATCCGGATCCGCTGCTCGAAGCGGCGGCGGGCGAGGAGCCACTGGCCGACGGCCACGACCGCCGTCGCGGCGACCACCCAGGCCAGCGTCCGGCAGGCCACGGCAGCCGGCGGCCCGAGCGCCCCCGGCTCCGGCAGGGTTGCCTGGATCGCCAGCAGCGGCCGCCCCGCCACGACCGCCGCAGCCACGAGAAAGGCGAGGCCCGCCGAGGCGGTGAGCACGGTGCCGAGGGTCGCCCGCGAGAAGACGCGCGCCAGGCCGGCCACGGGATCGATGCGGCGCAGGTCGAAGGCGGCCCGGCCGGGCTGCCAGGAGAAGCCGTCGCAGGCGAACCGCACGGCGAGCCCGGCGGCGGCGGCCGTTACGACGACGACCAGCGTGGGCAGGATCACGGCGCCGGGCAGCGGCCAAGCGACGCCCCCGGTGCCGCCGGCGGCGAGGGCGACCGTGAACGATTCACGCACGACATCGGCCGCCGCCGGGATCGTGGCCCGCGCCCACCAGGGGGCGAGCGCGAGGGCCGTGGCTGCGGCGGCGGCCCAGGCCGGCAGGTCGGCGGGGGCCGAGAGCCCGGCGCGACGGGCCGCCTCTCGCCGGCGGGGCGTGGCGGGGATCGTTCGGTCGGATGCATCGGCCATGATCGCGCTCGCTGCTCGTACTTGCTCAGGGACGCAGGTCGCCGAGGCTCTGCTCGACCCGTTGGCGGGCAGCAGCGGCGAACCCACTCGTCCAGCCGCCTGCGCCGACACAGATCGCCGCCAGGAGGACGAGCGAGGCCGCGGCCTGCAGCAGCCCTGGGCCCGGCGCGAAGCGGACCACACGGAGGCAGAGCGCGGCGGCGACGTGAAAGGCCAGCACGGCCGCCAGCGCGGGTGCGGCCAAGCCGAGCGCGAGTTCGAGCGCGGCCGTCGGCAGCGTGGTGACGAGTTCGGCGAGCCCCTGTGGGCCGGCGGCGGCCAGCCCGCCGACGGGCATCCGCCCGACGCTGTCGATCAGCCCCGCCACGATCGCGAGGTGACCGCCGGCCGCAAGGAACCCCGCGATGCCGAGCCACGCCGCCAGCCGCGCGGCGCCCCCCTCCCCCGCCGGTGCGTCGGGCGTGAAGTCGGCAGCCCAGTTCAGGCCCGAGACGGTCCCGAGGATCCCGCCCGCCCAGGCCGCGGCTACGAAGGCGAACGCGGCGGCGAGGCCCAGCCCCAGCCCCACGACGGCCTCGCCGACGAGCAGCGGCACGAGCGGCAGCGAGTCACCCGCGGGTACCGCCGCCGGCAACGCCACCGCCGCCAGCGCCAGCGTGGCGGCGGCCCTGACCCGCATCTCCAGCCCGGGAAACACCGGCAGGCCCCCGACGGCCACCGCCGCAGCCATCCGCGCCACGACACCGGCGACGAGCGCCGGGTCGGCGGAGAGGATCGCAGGCAGCGAGTCGGCGGGCATCATGGGTGTGGCTGCGGGATGCGCGGGCACGACGACGGGGCGGGGAAACTACCACCCAAGACCGAGGGCCGAAAGTCTGGTCCGCGAGGGGCTGCCAGTGCCCTCGAGCGGGCTGTGAACGTCCAGCAAGAGGGCATGGGCAACCCCGGCCCCATCTGGCCTGGGTTCACGGTCCTGCGGCCAGCCGAAAGAGGTCGGCCATCCGGTCCACCATCCAGGGAAGCGTCCAGGCGACCGCGATGCCGGTGACAAGCAGCCGCGGCACGAGCCCTACGGCCGCGTCGTGAATGCCGGTGGCGGCCTGCACGAGCCCGGTCAGGAGCCCCACCGTGAGACCGGCCAGGAGCACCGGCGCGAGCACGACGCCGCCAGCCACGAGCGCCTCCCGCACGAGTTCAACGAGGTCGGTTTCGGTCATGAGCGTGGCAGCCGCGGTCGTCAGCCGGTCGCGAAGCCGTCGAGCAGCCCGCGGACGACGAGCGTCCAGCCGTCGGCGGCCACGAACACGAGCAGCTTGAGCGGCAGCGAGACCATCGTGGGGGGCAACATCACGAGGCCCGTGGCCGAGACCAGCACGGCCACGAGGATGTCGAGCACGAGAAAGGGCAGCAGCAGCCGGAACCCGATCGCGAAGGCGGTCTCGAGCTCGCTCACGAGGAACGCCGGCAGGAGCGCCTCGAGCGGGACGTCATCGTAGGTGGCCGCCTGCCGCGGGCCCGCGGGATGCCGCTCGAGAAAGAGCAGCATCGTGTCGCGGTTGCCAGCCTGCTCGATCTGGGCAGCCATCCAGCGACGGATCGGCTGCGCGCCCCGCTCGAAGGCCGTGGCCGCATCGAGTGTGCCGGCCTGGTAGGGCGCCACGCCCTCGTCCCAGGCCTGGGTCCAGACCGGCCACATCACGAGCGCCGAGAGGAAGATCGCGAGCGACGCCACCACCTGGTTGCCCGGCACGCCCGCAGCCCCGAGCCCCTGCCGCACGAGCCCGAGCACGACCGACATCCGCACGAAGCAGGTGGTCATCAGGAGCACGGCCGGGGCGAGCGTGGCCACGCCGAAGAGCAACGCCGAAGGCAGTAGCGCCGCGAGCGAACGGCCTTCGAGGATCGTGGCCGGCAGCGCCAGGCCCGCGGCGGGGACCTGGTCTGCGGTCACCGCGGGCTCTGCCTGTGCGGTCACGGCCGGCTTGAGTGGTGGCGGTTCCGGGGCGGCCGTGGCCGGCGGCTCGCGAGTGACGGGCGTCAAAGCCGCGGCGATGGCGGCGGCCTGATTGGCGGCCGCGGCCGTCGCGGGCGGTTCCGCGCGGCCGGCCGCCGCCACGAGCGCGATGACGGCCAAGCCGATCAGGGGCAGCGCGGTCGGCCGCGGAGCCGAAGCCGACATGCGAGGCATCAGGCCGCCTCCCCGCCCGCAGGCTTGGCCGGGGCCGGCACCCGCGGACTGCGGGGTGGGCTGCGGAGCGACGCGGCGTCGCTCCGACAGGCCGTCGCAATCCGGTCCGTCACCTGGGGATCATCGATCTCGGAAAGCGTCTGGCAGCCGGCCGACGA
>CAMCPF010000296.1 GCA_945876515.1 Candidatus Kuenenia stuttgartensis | reverse complement strand
TCGACCTCGTGTTTCCTCACCATGAGAACGAGATCGCCCAGAGCGAATCGCTCCACGGCAAGCCGATGGCGAACGTCTGGATGCACAACGGCCTCATGCAAGCCGGCAGCGCCGCCGGTAAGGTGGGCGGCCGGCCCCGCGACGGCGGTGAGTCCGCGGCCGACGCGGCGGCCCAGGCGGCCACCAAGATCTCGAAGTCGACCGGCGCCGAGCCCTTCAAGAACCTGCTGGCCCGCCACCGGCCCGAGGTGATCCGGCTCTTGCTGCTTTCCACCCACTACCGCAGCCCGATCCATTTCGGGGAGGAGCCGCTCCAGGAAAGCGCCCGGGCGATGGAGGCCTTCGAGCGGCTGTTCGTCCGGTTCGAGCGGATCACGGGCAAATCCTTCTACCGGCTGCCCTGCCGCGACCGGCGGGCTGGCGACGCGGCCGCCGCCGCAGCGGGCGAGGAGATCGCCGGCCTGCGGGCCAAGTTCCTGGCCGCAATGGACGACGACTTCAACACCGCGATCGCCGTGGCGTCGCTCTTCGACTTCGTCCGGTCGGTGAACAAGTTCATCGATGCCCATGCGATCGAGGCGACGAAGCCGGCGGCAGAACTGGCGGCCCTCGAGGCGAAGTTGCTCGTGCTCCGTGAGCTGACGGGCGTGCTCGGACTGTTCCTCGAGCCGCCCCGGGCCGCCGGCGGTGGGGCCGACGAGGGGCTCGTGGCGAAGCTGATGGAGCTTGTGATCGAGATCAGGGCCAACGCCCGGAAGGCCAAGGACTTCGCCACGGCCGACCTGGTGCGAAACAAGCTCACGGAGGCGGGCATCGTGCTGGAGGACCGCCCCGACGGCACCGGCTGGTCGCGGAAGTAGCGGTCCGCGATGCTGAGGGATGTTGGGGACGGACGTTTTTCTGCCATTGGGTGCGCAGCACGATTTCCCGGGCCGATTGCACGCCCGGCGGCAGCCGGGCCAGGAGCACGGCGATGATCGCGATCACCAGATGTCGGCCATGCGAACGCTGAGGCGGCCAGCCAGGGCCTTCACCGGATCGGCCTGCGGCTCGAGGCGGTAGGCTCCGTCGAGGAGCTGGTATCGCTCCAGCCGCTGGTTGTCGGGGTCGGCAATCCAGTATTCGGCGACGCCTGTCCGCTCGTAGAGTTGCTTCTTGACCGCGGTGTCGTGGGCTACGTTCGAGGCAGAGAGGATCTCGATGATCAAATCGGGCACGCCGTTCACCTTCGTAGGCGTGATTATCCGGATGCGGTCCGCCAGGATGACCACCAGATCCGGCTGCACGATGTCATGCTCGGTGAGCTGGACGTCCACCGGAGCGTTGAAGACGATGCCCAGGCCGGCGAGCTCGATCTGGGTATAGAGTTGATGCTGAATTCTCTTGGAGATCGTCTGATGCGCGGTCGAGGGTGCAGGAGTCACGCAATGGTCTCCATCGATGATCTCGTGCCGTCGGCCGTCATCGGGAAAACAGCAATATTCGCGGTAGCCGAGCTTGGACCGCGACCGGGCCGGGACTGCCGAGCGTGCGTCGGTGGCCATGGTGATCTCCTCAATCGCGCGTACCGAACAACTGCAATGATATACGCAAGTTCATGCCCCGGTCAACGGCGCCGCTACTCCGGCAGGGGCCGGAAGCGGACCGTGAGCGACTCGTAGCCGAGCGGCCGGTCGTAGGCGGCCGTGTTCTCGACCCGCTCCTGCTTGGCGACGAGATCGATCCCCGCCACCCGCCGGCAGAGCACTTCCAGGAGCGTCCGCACGACCGTGCGGGCGTGGGCCGCACCGAGGCAGAGGTGAGCCCCGAAGCCGAAGGCCACGTGCGGATTGGGCCGCCGGTCGAGCCGGATCTCGTCGGCGGCCTCGAAGACCGTCTCGTCGAGATTGGCCGAGGCCCAGCACAAGCTGGCCCGCTCCCCGGCCTTGACCGTCATCCCGTGCACGTCGGTGTCCACGGGGCAGACCCGGCCGATGTGGGAAAGCGGCATGTAGACCCGGAAGAACTCCTCGCTCGCCAGCACGATCCGCTCGGGGTCGGCCCGGAGAAACTCGAGCGCCTCCGGCCGGCTGGCGAAGTAGCCGATGACTGAGGAGACGGTGTGGATCACCGTGTCGCGGCCGCCGGCGAACATCAGGTTGGCGAACCCGAGCAGCTCATCCCGGGTGAGCGGCCGACCGCGAAACGTCGCCTTGGTGAGCAGGCCGTAGAAGTCGTCGCCGGGGGCGGCGGCCGCGCGGTCGAACTGCTCGTTCAGATACCGCTCGAGATCCCTGCCTTTCTCCGCGCCGTTGCTCCCGTGATGAAACACGTGCACGCCCCAGCCGATGAACCGCTCGGCCTCCGCCTCGGGCACGTCGAGCAGCACGGTCAGGGCCCGCGACTGCAGCGGCAGGGCGAAGCGCCCCACCGCCTCGATCGTCTCGCAGGCGAGGCTCTCGGTCACCAGCCGCTCGGTGATCGCCTCCACGCGGGCCACGAACGCCGGCTGCTTGGCCCGGAGGAAAAACGGCTCCACGAGCTTGCGGTAGTCGGTCTGCTCCGGCGGATCGACCTCGATCGGCAGCTGCCGGACGCTGCGGACCTCTTCCTCGGAGGGAATCGGCACCCGAAAGGGCGCGTCAGAACTGAAGGTCTTCCAGTCCTTGGCCGCCTTCCTCACCTCCTCGTGCCGGAGGATCAGCGGGATCACCTCCTTGTCGGTGGGCAGGCCGAGCACTCCCCGGGCACGCCGTGCCTCACCGAAGGGATCCGGAATCTCGCCCATGACTACGTCGCCGGCTCACGGCAGTTGGATCGCAACGGGCTCTCCCGCCTCGGCCGCCGCCATATCGCGGATCTCCTGCGAGATCTTCATCGAGCAATACTTCGGCCCGCACATGCTGCAGAACTGAGCGCTCTTGAAGGTCTCCTGGGGGAGCGTTTCGTCGTGATACTTCCGGGCAGTCTCGGGATCGAGCGCCAGCCGAAACTGCTCGTTCCAGTCGAAGGCGAACCGGGCCCGTGACAGGGCGTCGTCCCGCTGCCGGGCGTTCTTGCGGTGCCGGGCCAGGTCGGCGGCATGGGCGGCGATCTTGTAGGCGATCACCCCCTGCTTCACATCCTCGGCGTCGGGCAGGCCAAGGTGCTCCTTGGGCGTCACGTAGCACAGCATCGCCGCCCCGCTCCAGCCCGCGAGCGCCGCCCCGATCGCGCTCGTGATGTGGTCGTAGCCCGGGGCGATGTCGGTGACCAGCGGCCCGAGCACGTAAAAAGGCGCCTCGTCGCACTCCTGCATCTGCCGCTTCACGTTCATGTCGATCTGGTCCATCGGCACGTGGCCAGGCCCCTCGACCATCACCTGGCAGCCCTTGGCCCAGGCCCGCCGCGTGAGTTCGCCGAGCACGTGGAGCTCCGCGAACTGTGCCTCGTCGCTGGCGTCGGCGATGCTCCCCGGCCGCAGGCCGTCGCCCAGGCTCCAGGTGACGTCGTATTCCCGGAAGATGTCGCACAGATCCTCAAAGTGCGTATAGAGCGGATTTTGCTCGCGGTGGCTCATCATCCAGCGGGCGATCAACGACCCGCCCCGGCTGACGATCCCGGTGATCCGATTCATCGTCAGCGGCAGGTGCTCCTGGAGCAGCCCGGCGTGGACGGTCATGTAGTCGACCCCCTGCCGGGCCTGCTTCTCGCACATGTCGAGGAAGTGCTGCGGCTTCATGTCGTCGATGTCGCCGCCGAGCTCCTCGAGCATCTGGTAGATCGGCACCGTGCCGATCGGCACCGGGGAGGCGTCGATGATCGCCCGCCGGATGGTGTCGATGTCCTTCCCGGTCGAGAGATCCATCACCGTGTCGGCACCGTAGTGGACCGCCATGTGGAGCTTCTCGAGCTCGGTGGCCACGTCGCTGGTCACCGCGGAGTTGCCGATGTTGGCGTTGATCTTGGTGAGGCCGGCGATCCCGATGCACATCGGCTCGAGCGACTTCGAGAGATGCACCGTGTTGGCCGGGATCACCATCCGCCCGCGGGCCACCTCGTCGCGAACGAGCTCAGAGGCGAGGTCCTCGCGCTTGGCGACGAACTGCATCTCGGGGGTGATCTCGCCCTGGCGGGCACGCTCGAACTGGGTCATCGGGAGATTCTCCAACACGGTCTGGCGGGCACGTCCCGCGCGGAAGCATCCTAGCAGACGCGACCCCTGAACGCAGGCGAGGGGTCGCCCCTGGGACTGCCCCCTTTCGGAATGCCTTGAAGCGACCTCCTGCGAGGCTCGGAGTTGCCCGTGCCATCTCGCCCGACGCTCACTCCGGCCATCCTGCGTGCGGGCTCGGAGTTGCCCGTGCCATCTCGCCGGACGCTCCCTTTGGGCATCCTGCCCTCCGGTCGCTCGGAGGAAACCTCGCTGCGCAATCCTTGCTGCGCTCGGTTTCCTACGCCGCTCGATTGGCACG
>CAMCPF010000295.1 GCA_945876515.1 Candidatus Kuenenia stuttgartensis | reverse complement strand
CCGATGTCGAGCATCCGGTCGGCCTCGTCGAGCGTGACGATCTCGAGCCCGTCGAGCTTGAGCGTGCCGCGGCTCATGTGGTCGAGCACGCGGCCCGGGGTTCCGACCACCACGGCCGGGTGCTTCGCGAGTTTGTCGATCTGCCCCTTCAGCGGCTTGCCACCATACACCGCCACGCAGTGCACGCCGGAGCCATGGGCCAGCTTCTCGAACTCGTCCTTGACCTGCACGGCCAACTCGCGGGTGGGCACCATGATCAGCGCCCGTGGGCCGCCGCCCCGGCCCGGCTTGGAGACCGCCTCCAGGATCGGGAGCACGAACGAAGCGGTCTTGCCGGTGCCCGTGCGGGCCTGGCCGAGCACGTCCACGCCGGCCAGAGCCCGCGGGATCAGCCCGGCCTGCACCGGCGTGGGCACTTCGTAGCCGGCCCGATCGACCGCAGCCATCGTGGCTGGCGAGAGCCCGAGCGAACGAAAATCGGTCGCCGCCATGTCGGCGGCCCGCCGCGGGGCGGGACGGCCACCTTCTCCATCATGGGCCTGGTGGTGGCCGGATGCGGCCCGGCCCGACTCCTCCGGGCGACCGCGCCTGTCATCCATCAACACTCGTAGTCCTCGCGTCTGGTTCGGTCGTCGGCTCGCATCGCACCCCGCGGCGTCCTGCCGCTCGCCGGGTCCGCGAGCCATGGTGGGACGACCCGCTAAAGGACCGCCCTATTTCCCCCGAACCTTACCACCGGGAACCCCGGATCGGCAAATAGTGCCGATCCGTGATGGCCCGTCAACGGTCGAAGAGCTTCTTGATCGCCCACACCGTCGCGGCCCGTCCCGCCCGGGCGATGGACCGCGTCAGGGGAATCCGCTTCGGGCACACGGCCACGCAGTTTTGGGCATTGCCGCACATCTGGATGCCGCCGCGGCCCGTGACCGCCTCCAGCCGCTCGTCGGCGATCATCCTGCCGGTCGGGTGGGAGTTGAACAGCATGGCCTGGCTGATCGCGTGGGCCCCGAGGAAGGCAGCATCGAACGCATCGCGTCGGCGGGCTTCGAACTCGGCCTCCGGCTCGCCCTCCCGCCTCGTCACCTCGATCTTGGTGAACTGCGGACAGGCCTCCAGGCAGCAGCCGCAGGAGATGCACTCGGCGAGCGGATACGCGTCCTGCTGGTCCTCGGGAGCGATCCGCGGGCCAGGGCCATGGTCGTACGAGTCGTCAACCGGCACCCAGGCCTGCACCCGCTCGAGTGAGCGGAACAGGCGCCTGCGGTCCACGACCAGGTCGCGGACCACCGGAAACTTCGACATCGGCTTGAGTTCGATCTCACCGGCATCCTCCTCGAGGAGCCGGTCCACCAGCGCCGAGCAGGCCATTCGCGTCCGGCCGTTGATCAGCATGGTGCAGGACCCACAAACCTCCTCCAGGCAGGAGCAATCCCAGGCGACGGGAGCCACCCGGCGGCCGTCGGGCGTGCGGGCGAGCGCCGCGATCTTTTGCAAGACGCTGATCACGTTCATGTTCGGCTCATAGGGAACCTCGAACCGTTCCCAATAGCTCTCGCCGGCGGCCACGTCCTGCCGCAGGATCCGCACCCGGACCTTCCGCACGGCCGGATGGTCACCGTGGCCGTGAGCGTCGCCATTACCGCCCCCTGCACGCCCATTGGTCTCGACCGCCTTGATCATCGCTCGCTGCTCCTCTCGCACGCGTTAGCCCGCCACGCCGGCGGTAGCCGGAGTGGAAGCATGGTGACCGTTCGTGGCGGCCTTCGCCGCCAGCCGCTCCTTCCATACCTCCTCGATCGCTTCGGCGCCGACCAGCCCATAGAGCCGGGGTCGCGGCGGGATCAGCGAGGTGTCCACGTCTTGGTAGGTGATCTCGGGATTGCCGTCGGCGTCGCAGGCGGCGATCGAGGACTTGAGCCACCGGCGGGTGCTCTCCTCGAAGCGGTCGCACCACCGCTCGGCTTCGGCCCGCTTTTCGACCGGGTCGGTGGCCTCGATGCCCGGCATGGCGAACTCCGGCTTGAAGTGGGCCCCCCGGCATTCGTCCCGCATCAGCGCCCCCTTGAGGATCAGCTTGGCCACGGGGAACATGTCGCCGAGCGCCTTGGTGAAGACGACGTTTTGGTTCGTCCAGTTGCCGGTGTCGGAGACCGCGCACCGCCGCCACCGCTCCTCCATCCCACAGACTTCGTCATAGGCCTCGGCCAGTTGCCCGTTTCGCCGGACGACCGTGGCCACGCGGGTCATCAGCCCGCCGAGCTCCTGGTGGAGGGCATAGGGATTCTCCTGGCCGGCCGTCCGGCCCAGGAGTTCGCGGTGCCGCTCCTGCTGCCGTCGCACCTCCGCTTCAAACAGCCTCCCCGGGTCGCCGCCGCCGGCCCGCTCCCGGGCGGTGGCCAGGCTCGGAGCCACGAACAACCCGCTGAAGATGCAGGACAGCAGCGAGTTGGCCCCCAAACGGTTGGCTCCGTGATACTGGTAGTCACACTCCCCGATCGCGTAGAGCCCCGGAATGTTGGTTTGCTGATTGCGAGGCGAGCCCTCGACCATGCCGCCGTCGAAGCTCCGCTCGTAGTCGACCCACAGTCCACCCATCGAATAGTGCACCGCCGGGAAGATCTTCATGGGCATCGCCCGCGGATCCACGCCCTGGAACTTTTCGTAAATTTCGAGGATGCCGCCAAGCTTGCGGTCGAGCGTCTCCCGGGGGATGTGGGTCAGGTCGAGGTAGACGCAGAGCCTGTCTTTCTCAACCGAGAGGCCGTCGGTCGTGCAGATGTCGAAGATTTCTCGCGTGGCGATGTCGCGGGGCACGAGGTTGCCGTACTTCGGATACCGCTCCTCGAGGAAGTAGGACCGCTCCGCCTCGGGAATGTCCCGCGGATCCCGTGGATCCTGGGGCTTCTTCGGCACCCAGACGCGGCCCCCTTCGCCGCGGGCGCTCTCGCTCATCAGCCGCAGTTTGTCGGCGCCGGGGATGGCCGTGGGGTGCACCTGGATGAACTCGCCGTTGCCATACCAGGCGCCCGCCCGGTAGGCCCGGCTCACGGCGCTGCCGGTGCAGACCATCGACATGGTGCTCCGGCCGTAGATCAGCCCGTTCCCGCCGGTCGCGAGCACGACGGCGTCGGCCGGAAAGGCCCGGAACTCCATCGTCACGAGATCCTGGCAGACCGCCCCGCGGCAGCGGCCGCTCTCGTCGAGCACCGGGGCGAGGAAGTCCCAGAACTCCCACTTCTTGACCTTCCCCTCGACCTCGCGGCGGCGCACCTGCTCGTCGAGGGCGTAGAGCAGTTGCTGGCCCGTGGTGGCCCCGGCGAAGGCGGTCCGCTTGAAGAGCGTGCCCCCGAACCGCCGCTGATCGCGGAAACCCTCGGTCGTGCGATTGAACGGCACGCCCAGCCGATCCATCAAATCGACGATCCGCGGCCCCCAGTCAGCCATCTCCTTGACCGGCGGTTGGTGCTGAAGGAAGTCGCCGCCGTAGACGGTGTCGTCGAAGTGCTTCCACTCGTTGTCGCCCTGCTGCCGGGTCAGCGCATTGACGCTGTTGATCCCCCCCTGGGCGCAGACACTGTGCGACCGCTTGACCGGCACCAAGCTGATCAGATCCACGTGGACGCCGAGCTCGGCCAGCCGCATCGTGCAGGCGAGGCCGGCGAGCCCGCCACCGACCACCAGAATCCTCGGCTCGGCCATCGGATCAGTCTCCTGTGCGCGGCTGTGCGGCCGGGTGGATCCTGCTCGCACCCGGCGGCTCGAGCCGCTCGCGTTGCTCTTCCATCCAATCCTCGGTGGCTCGCGCCTGATCGACGTCCACGGTGCGGAGCCCGCCGAGAGCGCCCAGACCGGCCGCCGCCAGCGCCACGCCGACCACGACGCTCACCACGTTGGCCCGCTGCATCGCCGCGGGGCTCGTCCAGATGCCCCAGGTGATTCCCAGGGTCCAGAGCCCGTTGGCAAAGTGGAACACCACCGACAAGACGCCGATCGCATACAGGGCAGTCACCCAGGTCGGCCGCAGGGCGATGGCGGCGGTGCTCGTGGCGCGATGAGGGTCGAACTGCCCGCCTCCGAGCGGCGCGCCGAGCCAGTGGAGTTGGTAGATGTGCCAGATGATGAACACGAAGGCGATCATCCCCGTGACCCGCTGCAGCGTGTACCGCACGTTGCCGACGTAGGGATAGGAGCCCACGTTCGGCATCCCGTTGGCGATGATCACGAAACCGACGGCGGCGTGAAACAGCATCGGCAGAAAGATGAAGGCCACCTCCACGGGCACGAGGAGCGGCCCGAGCGAGTGGATCAAGTCGACCCGTGACTGGAACGACGCCGCTCCGGCGAGCACGGAGGCGTTGGTCAGGAGGTGGACGACCAGAAAAGCCCCGACCGGAATCAGTCCGGCCAGCGAGAACAGCCGGTAGATCAAGAACTGGTG
>CAMCPF010000294.1 GCA_945876515.1 Candidatus Kuenenia stuttgartensis | reverse complement strand
GCGGATCGACATCCACCACCATCTGCTGCACAACCGGCGCAACGCCGCCCGCACGTCCCCTTGGTGGCTCGAAAAGGTGGGCCATCGGGCGTTCGCGTTCGTGGCCCGACGTCCCTGGCTGTTCGCCGCCGGCGGATGGCTGTTTCGCAAGTCGCTGCCGCTCGCGAAGGCGCTCAAGCCCCCACCGCTCTCGGCCTGGCTCGCCACCCGCGACCTGCCGCCGGCTCCGCGGGAGAGTTTTCGGGCTGCCTGGCAGCGGAGGGTGCGATGAGCGGCCGCACGCAGGCGGAGAACGCCGCGGCCCGCGAGGCGATCCTGGCGCGGGTCCGCGAGGCGCTGCGAGTGCCTGCGCCGATACCACACCTGGCGGGGCACGCCGCTCCAGCCGCCCCCGGCCCGGGCGGCCGCCCGGGGCTCACGATCCTGCCCGCGGAAGCCGGCCGCCCCTGGCTGCCTGACGGGGGCGACACGCCCGAGGAGAGCCTGCGGATCCTGGCCGAGAATCTGGCAAAGCTCCGGGCCGTGTTCTTCCGGGTGCCGGATGCGGGGGCCGCGGCCGACTGCCTCTTCGCCCAGGCCCGCGCGCGGGACTGGCAGCGGGTGGCCTGGCACGACCATCCGCTGGTCCGTGACGTGCTCTCCGGAATCCCCTGCAGCACGCAGCAAGTGGACGTGGCTGGCGAAGCGTTCGACAAGGATGCCCTCGAGGCCTGCGATGCCGGGATCACGGCCTGCGAGTGCCTCGTGGCGCAGACCGGCTCGATCCTGGTCTCGAGCGACTCCTGCGGCGGCCGGGCCCTCTCGATCCTGCCCCACTGCCACGTCGTGATCGCCACGGTGGACCAGGTCGTGCCCGTGCTCGCCGACGCGCTGGCGCTCGTCCGCGAGCACCACGCGGGCCGGCTCCCGAGCATGCTCTCCTTCATCACCGGCCCGAGCCGTACCGGCGACATCGAGCGGATCCTCGTGCTCGGGGCCCACGGGCCCAAGGAACTGATCGTGATCCTCATGGGGTAGGGCTCCGATGCGCTGGTTCTGGGTCGATCGGTTCGAGGAGTTTGTGCGCTGCCAGCGGGCGGTCGCCATCAAGGCGGTCACGCTCGCCGAGGAGCACCTCCACGACCACTTCCCGGGCGCCGCGATCGTGCCCAACGCGCTGGTGCTCGAGGGGCTCGCCCAGACGGCCGGGATCCTGGTGGTGGATGCGATCGACTACCGCCGCCGGGTCGTACTCGCGAAGGTGGGTAAGAGCGAGTTCCAGTTCGACGCCGTCCCCGGCGACGTGCTTCGATTCGAGGTCGAAATCGTGGAGCTTTCCGAGGAGGGCTCGGTGGTCACCGCGACGAGCAGCGTGGCCGGCCGGCCACACGGCGAGGCCGAACTCTTTTTTGGCCATATCCCGCCTGGCGAGGCGGTGCCCAAGCTGTTCTCGAACGACCAGTTCAACCGCTGGCTCGACAACCTCGGGATCTTCAAGGTGGCCCGCGAGATGGATGGCACGCCCGTGGCTCCCGGCCGGGTCCAGGTCGAGGAGTGATCTCCCTGCCATGACCGCCCGCATCTGCCCCGTCTGTGCCGGCTCGACCCATGAGGGCTGATTCAAACTCGTCATGACAAACCCAATCTGTCCCATCTGTGCCGGCTCGACCCATGAGGGCTGATTCAAACTCGTCATGACAAACCCGATCTGTCCCATCTGTGCCGGCTCGACCCACGAGATCCGCGCCAAACTCGTGTGCCGGCAGTGCGGGATGATCCTCGAGACCTGCTGCGAAGGGGGGCCGATGGGCGGCGGCTGCGACCGCGCGCCCCGCGGCGACGACCCCGAGGCCGCGCCACCGGTGCGACCGGAATCCTCGGACGATTTTTCCCGCGGCTGAGTTTTCGGGTCGGGAAAGCACGATCTGGTGAGGGGAGTTTGCCGGCAGCGCAAGCCCTTCCGGTCACGGTGAGTCTGTCCCTCGGGACGCTCACCGGCCGCGAGCGGAATGCCGGCGGTGCTCCTGCCTGAGCTTCCGGCCCGGCGGCCAAGCGGCTGCGGCCGATCCCGCCCCCGGAAGCGAGGCACTTGGTTTCGCGAAACGGTCGATGCTTTCCCTTTCCCCTCTGGAGGTTTCCGTGAAGAAGCGTTTCTCGTTCAAGTTCCTGCCGTGGGTCGCGGCTGCCGGCGTGTGCGTCGGCGGCACGATCGTCCGCGGTGAGGATGCGCCGGCCGTGCCGGCCGTCGATTCCGTGCTCGCCGGCGAGGTGGCTGACGCCCCGGCCGTCGAGGCCGCCGGCGACGTGGCCGGCGAGGCTGCTGCCGCTCCCGGCATGCGGATGGTGAAGGTCTGGAAGATGGTGCCCGAGATCCGTGAGGTCGAGGCGACCGAGTGGACGACCGAAGTCCGCGAGCGGACCTTCACGGTCAAGAACCGGGTGCCGCGGATCGAGGAGAAGACTAGCACCTACACCGTGATGGTGCCGGAGCAGCGTTCGAAGACGGTCGAGTACACCGTCAACGTCAACGTGCCCGAGACCAAGACGGTGGAGTACAGCGTCAAGGTTCCCTACACCGAGCAGCTCGAGCAGAGCTACACGGTGATGGTGCCCGTCAAGGAGGAGAAGACGGCCACCTACAAGGTGATGGTGCCCTACACCGAGGAGCGGACGGCCACCTACAAGGTGAACGTGCCCTACACCGAAGAGGTCCAGCAGACCTACACGGTGCAGGTCCCCTACACCGAGGAAATGACCGGTTACCGGACCGTGGCGAAGCGGGTTGCCGTCAAGGGCACCAAGACCGTCACCTGCCGGGGCGGCCACTGGGTGACCGAGGCCAAGGAGATCTCGGCCAATGGCAAGTATGACGCCGAGGGCAACCCGTGCTGCCCGAAGGTGGTCTGCTGCCGCAAGTGGGTTCCCACCTGCGAGACCAAGGAGATCGAGACCACCACGTGGAAGACGGAGTGCGAGCAGGTTCCCTTCACGTACTGCGTGAAGAAGTCCCGTTGCGAGGAGCGGACCCGTACGGTGTGCGTGCGGAAGAGCCGTTGCGAGGAGCGGACCCGGACCTACTGCGTCAAGCTCCATCGCTGCGAGGAGCGGACTCGGAACTACTGCGTCACGAAGATGGTGCCCGAGACCCGCACCCGTGAGGTCTGCTACACGGTGATGGTCCCGGTCCAGAAGACGAAGACCTACTCCGTCTGCGCCTGCGACATCGTCGAGGAGCAGAAGACGGAGTCGTACACGGTTCGCGTGCCGAAGACGGTCACGAAGAAGGTGTGCGTCCAGGTCAAGAAGTGCGTCGAGGAAGAGGTTCCGGCCGGTGACGCCGCTGCCTGCGGCAACGGCAACGGCCGTGGCCACGGCAAGAAGGGCCTCTGCCGCAAGGGCTGCTGAGCCTGATTCGCCCACGGGCGAAAACCGACCCCTGTGTTGTGAATGCGGCGGGCCGGGTGCGCAACCACCCGGCCCGCTTGCTTTTTTCATCCCCTCCCTGAGACCGGCGGATCGGCCCTTTGCCGCGGGCCCGCCAGCGCCCCGCATTGACAGGGTGCCGCAAAGCAGAAATACTGCTTGTATGAAAACCACGATTACCGTTACGAGCCGCGGCGTCGTGACGCTGCCCCTGGGCCTGAGAAAAGCCCTGGGCATCAAGGCGGATGACACGCTGATCGCGGAGACCACGGCCGACGGTCTGCTCCTCAGGCCAGCCGTGACGTTGCCCGTCGAGATTTACACCGATCGCCGGGTGCGCGAGTTCGACGAAGCCGAGGCGCAACTGGCCCAGGCGATGCGTCGCCCGCCCCCGGCCCGGCGGAAGCGGCGGGCATGACCCGCGGCCTGCGAATCTTCCTCGACGCGAACATCTTGTTCTCAGCGGCGAAGAGTGACGGCGCGATTCAGGCGCTGGTCGCTGCGCTCCTCGATGCCGGACACGAGTGCTGGGTGGACGGGTATGTCATCGATGAAGCCCGGCGAAACATCAGCGTTAAGGCCTCGTCGTGCCTGCAGCGATTGGACGAACTGCTGTTGCGAGTGCACGTGTCGCCCAATGCACCAGCGATTCACCGGGCCGACATCGATGGCCTGCCTGACAAGGACCGGGTTGTTCTCGCGGCAGCATCGGCGCTGTCGTGCGAGATTCTCGTGACGGGTGATCGGACGCATTTTGGCAGGTTCTACGGGAAGAGAATCGCTGGCGTCCGAATCCATTCGCCGCGATCCCTGTACGACCATCTGTTTTCAAAGTCATGATGGGCTGGGCCATCCGGCCGCTCCTGTGGGCCCACACCGTTCCGACACCTCTGCCCCGAGGAGTTCCTTACGTGCGCCACGCCTTCATCCTGCTGACCATGATCCTGGCGGCCAGGGCATCCGGGCGATGCGTCGGCGACGGGCTCGTGGTCTATCCGCCGGTGCCGGGACTCGCCGCTTCGGAGCATTACACGATCCGCGTCCGCCCCGCCGGCG
>CAMCPF010000293.1 GCA_945876515.1 Candidatus Kuenenia stuttgartensis | reverse complement strand
GCCCAGCCGAGGGGCCCGGGATCGCGCGGACCCCGCGTTCGCAGCCGGCCACGGCGAGCCGCTCGCCGTCGGCCAGCAGGCGGTCGGCCGGCGGGCTCGTGAGTGGCAGGCCGAAGGGGGCCGAGAGGTTGGCGGCGGGATCGGTGAGTTTGGCGGCGTCGCCCCGGCCGATCAGCAGGGGGGCGTCGGGCCAGCGGGCCTTGAGGGCGGCGTTGCCGGCGATGTGGTCGGAGTGGCCGTGGGTGAGCAGGATGGCGAGGGGCTCGAGGCCCTGCCGTTCGAGCCAGGCGATGATCTCATCCGGCTCGAAGCCGGGATCAACGACCAGGCACTCGGGATTGCCGGGCCGCCTCACCACGTAGGAGTGCTCGCCGAAGGGCAGCGACTCGACCCGGTCCACTTCCAGAACGGGCGTGGCGTAGATGGGCTCGGCGGCGGGCATAGGGGACGGGCGGGCGGTGGCGGCGGGATTGCGACGAGCATGGTTGGCGGCGGCGCCGGCGACAAGCGGCGGCCCTGCACCCGGCCAAAACAGGCTCCCGGCGGCTGGTTTTCCCGGCCAAGGTGGGCTGGTGGCCACCCCGGGGCACCGCTAGACTCCCGCCCCGCCGCCGATCGATTCGCACGAACGTGCGGAACGTGCGGGGCGCGCGGCCGGGGCTCAACCGCCCCGCGTGTCCGCGGCGATAACCGAATCATGGGCTGTGGCGCGTCCTCGGCCCGCTCCCGAACACCGAATGCTTCCGCACACCCGAGATCCATGGAGGGATCGATGGCCGGCATGATGCAGTTCTTCCCCGCCCGCGGCGCCACTCGCCGGGGCGTCATGGCCCTCGCCCTGACGGCGGTCGCCGCCTCGTCCCTCGCCGTCCAGGCTCAGGATCAGCAGGGGCCGGGGCTCGTGCCGCACGGCGGCGCCGCCGAAGGAAACGCCGGGGCTGGAGACGCGACGGCCGCGACGGTCGGCCAACACCCCTTGGAGCCCGCCCTCGAGTTGGCCCAACGCGGTCTCGCCTCACTGCGGGCCAACGTCAAGGACTACTCCTGCACGATGGTCAAGCGGGAGCGGATCGACGGCAAGCTCGGCGAGCACCAGTACATCTTCCTCAAGGTCCGCCACGAGCCGTTCAGCGTCTACCTCTATGTCCTGGCTCCCGACGACGTGAAGGGTCAGGAGGTGATCTACGTCACCGGCCGCAACGACGGCAACATGCTGGCCCACGCCGGCAGCGGCGTGCGGGCGATGGTGGGCACCGTGTCGCTCAAGCCCGATGGGGCGCTGGCGATGCAGGGCAACCGCTACGCGGTGACCGAGATCGGCGTGGAGAACCTTGCCAAGCGGCTCGTCGAGGTGGCCCAGCACGACAAGCAGTTCGGCGAGTGCGAGGTCAACTTCTTCCCGAACGCCAAGGTCAACGGCCGGATCTGCACCTGCGTGCAGGTGGTCCACCCCGTGCCGCGACGAAACTTCCGCTTCCACCTGGCCAGGGTCTTCATCGACGACGAGCTGCTGATCCCCGTCCGCTACGAGGCCTACGACTGGCCGCACGAGCAGGGGGGGCAGCCGGTGCTGATGGAGGAATACACCTACATGAACGTGAAGACCAACAACGGCTTCACCGACGCCGACTTCGACCCGGCCAACGCCGCCTACAAGTTCAACGGCAAGTGAGCGGCGAGGCGGCCGCTCGGGCCGCTGTGACGGCTGCCGCCTAGGGCAGCTCTTCGAACCGCATGTGCTTGATGCAGGCGCCCGACTCGCGGAGCTCCCGCAGGGCGTCGATCCCGATCTCGAGCTGGGCCTGCACGTAGCGGCGGCTCACGTCGCGGTCGCTGGCCGCCGTCTTCACCCCCTCGGGGAGCATCGGGTTGTCGGAGACCAGCAGCAGCGCGCCCTTCGGGATGTGGTTGGCGAAGCCCACCACGAACAAGGTGGCCGTCTCCATGTCGATCCCGATCGCGCGGGTCTTGACGAGGTATTCCTTGAAGGCCGCGTCGTGCTCCCAGACTCTCCGGTTGGTCGTGTAGACCGTGCCCGTCCAGTAGTCGTGGTCGTGGCGGGCGATCGCCGCCGAGACGGCCGCCTGGAGCCGGAACGACGGCAGGGCGGGGATCTCCGGCGGGAAGTACTCGTTGCTCGTCCCCTCGCCGCGGATGGCGGCGATCGGGAGGATGAAGTCGCCCACCTTCGTCTTCTTGAGGCCGCCACACTTGCCGAGAAACAGTGCGGCCTTGGGCTCGACCGCGGAAAGCAGGTCCATCACCGTGGCCGCCATGGCGCTGCCCATCCCGAAGTTGAGGATGGTGAGGTCCTCGTGGGTGGCTGACTGGATGGGCAGGCCGGTGCCGAGCACCGGGACGCCGAACCGGGCGGCGAACGACTCGACGTATTCGCTGAAGTTGGTCAGCAGCACGTAGTGGCCGAAGGCGGCGAGGTCGCGGCCCGTGTAGCGGGGCAGCCAGTCACGGACGATCTCGGCCTTGTGTTTCATGGTGGGTGCCGGCGGGGACAAGGGATTGTAGGCCAGACGTGGCCTGGGCCGCGGCCGACGCCGGATGGTCGCGACCAGTCGTCAGTCGCGGGGCATCAGCCCGGGCCAGGAGGCGCCGAGCTTCGTGGCCGGCGGGATTTCGAGGCGGGTTCCGGGGGCGAGCGAGACCCGCGGATCGAGCATCCGATTCCAGGCGAACAGGGCCCGGTAGAGCCGGCCGTCGCCGTAGGCCCGCTCGGCGAGCGACCACCAGGAGTCACCGGCCTGGGTGACGTAGGTCTCCCCGAGGGTGGCCGGCGGAGGCAGGCCTGGCTCGAAGGCCGGCGGAGCCGCTGCCCCGGGGGACGGCGCGGAAATCGGAAGCTCTTCCGGCGGCGGCGGCGAGGGGCGTTCGAACGAGGGCGGTGGCAGGAGGTCGGGCTGATCGGGCGTCTCGTAGGAAGCGGCCACGACGAATGGCTCGCGAGCCGCTTCCGCACCGCCGCCGAAGCGACTCGGAGCCGCCGCGGACTCCTGGTCATCGAGGCCGGCGGCTTCGATCGCGAGTGGAGGTGGTGCCGCTCCGGCGGTGTCGGCCAAGGCCGGCGGCGAACCCAGTTCGGGAGGCTCGACGAGCGCCTGAGCCTCCGTGGTGGCGATGTCGCCATGCACGTCGGGGCCCGCGCCCGCGGGAGGCCGCGGCACGAACAGTTTCAGCGACACGACGCCGAAAAACACGCCCGCCAACAGGCCGAGCAGCGCGAGGAGATACTTGGTCTCTCGTCCCATGGAAGGCCGGAGATGGAAGGGGGCCGCAGAAGCCCGCGGATGATGACGCTCGGGCTCGCGTGGGGCCAGACCGGCTGTCGCCCCCGCGACAGTCCACGAGCCTGCCGGTGCGGGCCCGGCTCTTTCCTAGCCTGCCTCGCCGCCGCCGATGACCTGGCCGACGCGGAGTTTTGCGGACCGGCTGCGGGGGTTGCGGGCCACCTCGTCGTCGGTGGCCTCGACCGGCCCACGGGTGAGCGGCTCCCAGACCTGGCGGTTGCGAAAGGCCTCCTTGGCCAGCCGGTCCTCGAGCGAATGAAACGAGATGACCGCCAGCCGCCCCCCCGGGGCAAGCCGCGACGGGATCCGCTCGAGGGCGATCCGCAGGCTCTTGAGTTCCTCGTTGACGGCGATCCGTAGGGCCTGGAAGGTGCGAGTGGCCGGGTGGATCCGCGGCGGCGGATATTGCCTGGGGATCGCGGAGGTCACGATCCGGGCGAAGTCGCGGGCCGAGCGGATCGGCTCCTTCTCCCGGGCCGTGGCGATCCGTCGCGCGATCCGGCGGGAGAACCGTTCCTCGCCGAACTCGTGGATCAGGTCGGCGAGCGTCTCGGGCCGCATCCGATTCACGAGCCGCCAGGCTGGCTCGCCCTCGGTCGGGTCGAACCGCAGGTCGAGCGGCCCCTCGGAGTCGAAGGAGAACCCGCGGGCGTCGTCGGCGAGCTGGTCACTCGAAAGGCCGACGTCGAGCAGCACGCGGTCGACGCGGTCGATCGCCAGCGCGTCGAGCACCTCCGGCAGGTCGCGGTAGTTGGCCTGGGCGAACCGCACGGGCAGCCCGGCGAGCTCCCGCGAGCCGCGCTCGATCGCCGCCGGATCGCGGTCGATTCCGATCACGAGCCCCGTGGGCCCGACCGCCTCGGCGAACAGCCGCGTGTGGCCACCGCCGCCGAGCGTGCCATCGACGACCCGCATCCCGGGCCGGATCTCGAGCAGGCTCAGCACCTCGGCGGAGAGGACGGGCGTGTGGATGCTGGATACGGATGTCATGCCCTTACTGTACTCGGTCGTCGCCACCGATCTCGATCTGATCCGGCTACGATCTGGGCATGCCCGACGCCGACCTCTACGACTACGAACTACCGCGGGATCTGTTCGCACAAGATCCGCTGGCCTACCGCGACGCGGCCCGGCTGCTCGTCGTCCGACGCGGCTCCGGCTCGCTCGAG
>CAMCPF010000292.1 GCA_945876515.1 Candidatus Kuenenia stuttgartensis | reverse complement strand
TGGGCGAGCACGCCCGGGCAGGCCCAGCGCAGGGCATCCACGTCTTCCGTCCTGGCGGCGATCGCCATTGCCAACGCGTAGGCCTCGCGGTTGGCGGGGTCGCCCCGAGTGACCCGCCGGCAGACGCGAATCGCCTGGGAGTCGAAGCCCGACCTGGCCAGATAGTTGGCCAGTTGAAGAAGTTCACCGGCGTTCGAGGCGAAGTCTACGGCAGACAACAGCGCCCGCTCGATATCCGCCCGTGGCTTGCCGGCCGCCTCCAGCGCGATGGCCAGCGATTCCTACATCCAGGACTCGCCATGACCACAGGCAATCGCGGCCGAGAGCAGCTCCGCGGCCCGGGCGAAATCGCCCCGCTCGCCGAGTTCGGCGGCCGACACCCGCAGTTGGGCGAGTCGTTCTTGGCCCTTCGCATCGACGGAGTCGGCTCCGTCGGCGGGCGGCAGGTAGGCCGCGAGCGCGTCCCGGAGATCGTCGGCCTTCAACACATCGCCGGGAAGCGGCTCCCGCGACGCAGACCCTGCGGACGCTGTCGGCACGGGCTTGTTGCCCGCTTGTTCCACGGCATCGACGGTGGCAGCGGTCACGACAACCCGGCCGCCCCCGGCATCGGCCAGCCGCTCGCGTGCCGTCGAGACCTGAAACAGCCCCGCCCCGGCCTGCTCGCCGCGGCCGGCGAGCACAGCCTCCATCGCGGCGCGAACGGCCAGCTTGGCTGCGGGCCGCTCCCGCAGCCAGCCGGCGAAGGCCTCGCCGTGGGCGCCATAGACATCCCGCAGCCAGGTCGGCGCCTCGGTGGTGAGCCAGGTGCGGAACGCGAGCCACCTCGGATCGTGCACGCCGTACACCTCGCGGGCCACCCAGCAGAAGCCTGCACCGCCCATGCCGCCGCCCATGCCCATGCCGCCAGCGGCACCACCCATGCCACCGCCCATGTTTTGGCCACTGTTGATGCCGCCCGCGCCGCCGAGGCCACCGCCGCTCTGGAAGGGGTTGAGGCCCGAGCCGGGATCGACCGGAAGCACCAGGTCGGCCACCGGGTATACCTTGACCACGAGATTCTCCTCCGCCTTCTCCTTGGTGGTGATCAGGAGCACCTCGTCCTTGATGATGTAGGCGAGATCGATCGGGCCGAGCATCCGCTTGAGCGCCGACCTGAGGCTCACGCCTGACAGGTTTTGGGTGACGGGAGTGTCCAAGTCGAGCCCCATGTCCTCGAGGGCCCGCCCGTCGATCTCGACCGGAATCCGGAACTGATCCTCGACCGCCTGCTCGACGTCCCGGAGCGGCGACTCGTTGAAGTTCCAGTTGCTGACGGGCTTGTCGAGCGCCTCGTAAATCTCCCGCTCCTTGCTGCCGGGATTGGCGAGATCGACCGACTTGTACTTTTCGCGAAGTTTGGTGATCGCGCGCCAGCGGTCGGCACTCGGATAGATGATCGGCGGCTCATCGGAAAAAGGGATCGCCGCGGCGTCCACCAGATGGAGCGCATCCATGAAGCCCCGCTGCTGGTCGCGGCTGGTCCGCCAGTTTTGGGTGTCGTAGTCGAGGATTTGGGCGACCAGGGGGGCGGTTCGACCGACGACTCGAGCGGTCATCGGGATGCCGTAGTTGGCGTAGAGCGGCGGCGCCTCGCGGGCGATCTCCTCGCCGGCGACCCGCTCGGCTTCCTCGAAGGCCCGGGTCGGCAGTTCGGTGCCGATCGTCGCCTCGCCGTTGATCACAGCGGGGTAGTTCTCGGCCTGGGCGTATCCGACGCGGATGCCCTCCTCGACCAGCGCGTTGTACTTCTCCGTAAGCTGCTTGATCTTCTCCTCGCGACGCTGGAGCTCGCCGTTGAGGCGGAGCCGTTCGCGACCGATGGCGGACCGCCGCTCCGCGGCGAGGTCTCGATCGGTCTTCTCCCGGGAGCGGACGATGGACTCGCGTACGCGCATTTCCAGCTGGGCGAGGAGCCGCTCCCGCGTGCCGGCGTCGAGGTCGTCAGACGTCCGCAACTCCAGCTGAAGTTCCTTCAGCTGGTCGCGGGCCAGGTCAGGATCCGTGGTCAGCAGCTGGCGGGCGTCTCGGATCCGCACCGCGGCATCTTGCTCCTGAAGCTGAGCGCGAACCCGCCGGGCGCGATCGAGCTCGGCAAGTTCGTCGTCGCCGCCGCCGACCGGCCCGGCGCCCGCTGCCGGCGCGGGAATGGCCTCGACTCCGCCGGCCTGCCGGCGAGCGACTTCACGAATCAGCGTGGCATCCTGATTGTCGGGGTCGCGCCGGAGCGATGCCTCCGCGAGTCGAATCGCTGACGCTTGCGAACCCGCCGCCTGAGCCTGCGCGGCGAAGGCCGCCAGCGACTCCGCCTCGCCGCGAATCAGGTCGCGGGCCACGATCAGCCCCTCTCGGCCGACCACGGGCAGGAAAAGTCCTTCGCTGCCGCGGGCATTGCGGGCGAGTTCGGCCAAATACGCGTTGTCGGGCTGGGGGGCTGCCACTGGGACGGCGAGCGTGAGTGAGCGAGCTGCAGCCGCGTCGCCCAGCGAAACGGTGAGTTTGGCCTCCGCAAGCGGCCCCTCGATCAGGATCACCGATTCGCGGTCGGCTCGCAGTGGCGGAAGACGCGCGGGCAGCATTCGCAGAGCGGCATCCGCTGCGCCGCCGGAGAGTTTGGCATCGCGAGGCCACATGATCTGCTGGACGGCCAACCCTCCGAGCCGCCCGCCCGCGGCCTTTGCGTCGTCGGCATCGGTCGGAATCATGAGCATGCCGCCGGAGTTGTTGGCCAAGGCGGCGAGCGACTGCCAATTGACGCTCGGTCCGATTCCCAAACTCGACACCGAGACGCGGTTGTCCCGCAGCAGATCCACGACCCGGATGAAGTCGTCGGGATCGATGCCGTTGAGGCCGGGGCCATCGCCGATGTAGACGATCGCCTTCGGGCCGCTGCCATCGAACCGGGCGACGGCTTCCTCGAGGGCGGCCACCAGGTCGGTCGAGCCGAGTGGGGTGCGGGCGTCGAGCCCGCGGGCCGCCGTCGTCAATGCCTCGTCGCCGGGCTTGTGGAAGTCGGTCGTGAGCGGGGTGGTGGATACATCGACGGCGGCGACGGCGATGCGGTCGTCGGGCCTGGCCTTTTCCAGAAGTCCGGCGAGGCCATCGAGGCTTCGCTGGCGATGGCGGCCGGTCTGGCTCGCGGAGGTGTCCACGAGGACGATGATCTGGGTTGGGCCGTTCGCCGCGGGCGTGGTAGCGCGGACCCCCACCGCTGTCACGGGCGGCTCTCCAGCGGCGATGGGAGCGGCTTCCGCGAAACTGATCGCCGCCGTCTGATCCGCCGCGGCGACGGACGAGCCGATCCCCGCTCCGCAACTCCAAAAGCAGCCGAACGCGATGGCCGAAAAGCGCAGGCAGGCGGAACGCATCGGGGACACTCCGGAAGGGCGACGGAATCTCAACCTGGAAGCTTCAAGCATATTTGGCGACCCCAAACCCGCCAACGCCGTTCTGGGCCGCGCCGCGGGCCGCAGAAACCTCGGGGCTGCCCCGAGGACCGGCCTGCCGACCCTGGAATCAGCATGGAGCGTTGCCCGGTATTCAGGAATAATCTCGGCAAGGTGCCTTTTTCCCGCTTCGGAGCGAACCCATGCCTGCGTCGATAGACACGCTCGGTGCGTCCATCCGCCTCGATTCGGGCTGGCCTTCGGCCCTCTGTCGGGCGGTGCTGGCGGCCGTCTGCGGAGTGACTGCGGGTTCGACTTCTGCCCTCGGTGAGACGCCTTCGGCCCCGCTGGCCGAGCGGTCGTTCACGCCAGAGGAGCAGACCAATATCGCGGTCTACGAGGCGGGAAACCGCAGCGTGGTCAACATCAACACGAAAGCCACGGTGGCCGCCGGTTTCTTCCTGGTCGAGGTGCCCTCGGAAGGGGCCGGCTCAGGGATTGTGCTCGACGGCCAGGGCCACATTCTGACCAACTACCACGTCGTCGAAGGGGCCCGGGAGATTCAGGTGATGCTGCACGATGGCTCGTCCCATGCTGCCCGCGTCGTGGGGATCGATCCGGCGACGGACGTGGCGGTGATTCGGGTCGATGCCCCGCCGGAATCGCTGCAGCCGGCCGCGTTTGGCACGTCCCATGACCTGCGGGTTGGCCAGCGGGTGTTCGCGATTGGCAATCCTTTCGGCCTCGAGCGGACGCTGACCACCGGCATCGTCTCGAGCCTCAACCGCTCCCTGCCCACGAAGACCGGCCGCACCATCAAATCAATCATCCAGACCGATGCGGCGATCAACCCCGGTAACTCGGGGGGGCCGCTGCTCGACAGCCGTGGCCGGCTGATCGGGATGACCACCGCGATCGCCAGCCGCACCGGGCAGAGCTCGGGAGTGGGGTTCGCGATTCCCGTTGGCACGCTCCGCCGACTCGTGCCCCAGCTCATCACCCGGGGCCGCGTCATCCGGCCCGACGCGGGGATCGCCCGCGTCTTC
>CAMCPF010000291.1 GCA_945876515.1 Candidatus Kuenenia stuttgartensis | reverse complement strand
GAGCGCGAGCCGTTCCGCCACGGAGAGCCGTAACCGCCGGGCCTGCAGGATGGCCAGGTCCACGTCGCTTTCCGGCCGTAGGCGGTCGGCTGCTGCCGAGCCCAGCAGGTAGGCGGCGGTCACCGCAGGAAGGCCGCGCAGCGTTTCCGCGGCGGCAGTCAGCGCGGCGGCAGAAATCGCTGTACAGGGCATCGTGTCACGAGAGAGTCGCAGCAAGGATCGCCGCCATCGCAGGATACGTCGCCCCGGGTTTCAGGGGCAAACACGTCAGCGAACTGTGGGCAGGAGGCGGACCTGGCGGATGTCGCAGGCGGCGGCCTTCGCGATCCGCTCGGGCTGGATGCGGAGCAGATGGTCGCCGGCGGCCAGCGTCACCCGGCCGATCACCCGTGGGCGGAACTGCTGGAAGCCGCCGGTGTCCTCGACGGTGAAGCTAAGCTTGGATTCAGCAGCGCCGGGATTGAAGACGACGCTCATCGGGCTGCCCCCCTGGCCCTTGCCGCAGCCCTGCAGCACTTCGACGTCGAACTCGCCGGCCTCGGTCACCGTGAACGGCCAGGCGGCGGCGTCGGCTGCCTTGGTCCAAAAGCCAAGCGTCTGCTTGGCCTCGGCCGTCTCGTAGCGAAGCGTGGTGCCGAGCACCGTGGCCTCGCGGCCGTGGAGCGTGACGGTACCGTCGGCCGCCTGCTCCGGTCGGGCGGAGGGCGTCTCGAGGCCGGCCGTGTTGACGGCGTAGACACGGTAGGCGGCCGGCTCGCCGGCCTGCTCGGCGGAAAGTTCGTGCTTCATGGCGGCCAGCGGCTGCGGGGGCGTGTCGCTGTAGAGCAGCCCCTGGAAGAGCGGCCGGCCGAAGGGGTTTCGCTGCTTCTCAGGGAGTGTCGCGATCCGCTCGCCGTTGCGCTCGATCACGAACCCGGCCAGGCCGCTTTCGAGATCGGCCTCCGCCTCCCAAGAGAGCGTGGTGCCGGCCAGGCGGAGCGCCGTGGGAGCCGGCGGCGGCGTCGCGTCGGCGACAGCCGTGTCTTTCACATACTGCATCCAGGCGGCGGCGATCTGGCCGTCCGGCAGCCAGCCGAGCGTGAGCGGGTCGCCGCCGAAGCCCTGCGCCGCCACCGCCTCGCCGCCCGTGATCGGGGCGAGCCAGGCTTCGTCACCGTTCATCGCCGCGAGCGGCTCGCCGGGCTTCGTGGGCAGTCGTGCCGCCAGGCAGGCGTCGAGCCAGGGAATGGCCAGGTAGCGGGAGTTGCCGCACTCGTGGGTCGTGAGCGGATCGATCGCCACGCCCACGAGCCCGCCCCGCGAACGGACCACCTTGAAGAAGGCCTGATTCGCCGGCCACACGCCCTTGAACTTGTTGTCGGTGGCCGTGACGCCCTCCTTCGTGCCGGGATTGCACATGAGCGGCACGGCGAGCGCGGCGTCTGGCACCACGTGGGGCTTGATGCCGGCCCGATTCGGATCCGCCTCCAGGAGCGGCACGCCCGAGCGCAACCAGGCCGCCACCACCCGCTCCGGCTCGAGTAGCGTCATGCCACCGGCCCAGTGGCCGCCGCCGCTGTGTCCCCAGATCGCCCAGGGGACGGTGGCGAGTTCTGGATGGCCGCTGGCCGTGCCGAGATCCGCAAGGGCACGCTTGAACGTCGCGGCCGATCCGTTTCGCGGATCGCACCACATCTGGCAGTCGGCCCCCTCAGGCTGCTCGTAGGCGGGGGCCACAAGTGCGCAATCATGCCTGCGGGCGAGCGCCTGCCAGTGGAGGTCCCAGGCCCCGGAGAGACCGGACGAGCACGACCCCTCGCCGCACCCATGCTGGTGCACGATCACGCCGCGGAGCGTCTTCACGCCGGGGGGAATCCAGGCCGTGTACGTCACCGGGAAGATCAACCCACCCGGTTCCTTCGCCGCCTCGTAGCGGATCCGCCAGTACGGCGGCTTGGCTTCCGGTCGCAGGTCGTAGGGAGGAGCCTGGGCGAAGGCCGAGTTGGCGACGGCGACCAACCAGGTTGCACACCCGAGCAGGATCAGGACAGTGGATACCCGCCGGGGTTGCCCGTGCCATCTCGCCGGACGCTCGCTTCGCGACCAATCCTCCTGCGGCGGATCGGTGCCCGCGTGGCCTCCGCTCGCTCGGAGGAAACCTCGCTTCGACTTCATGCCTACGCTCGGTTTCCTACGCCGCTCGATTGGCACGGGCAACCCCTCCACGAGCTGTAGCGATCGAGTGACTGTCATGGTTTCGGCTCCTCGAGTGCCGCGCGGATGACCGCGGGGCGGTTGGTGGTGATTCCCATCGCGCCGAGCGTGCGGAAGGCGAGGGCGTCGTCGGCTGAGTCCACCGTCCAGACGTGGAACTCGCCGACGCCGCCAGCCGCGAGTTGCTTCACGAAGTCTGCGTCGATCACCTTGCGCTGCCCCTGCATACCCACGCCGTCGGCCCCACAGGTTCTCACCGTCGCGGTGATCTGCTCCGCGCTGGGCCGCCAGGCCCCGGTCGCCTTGTCCTCCTTGAAGCTCGTCAGCCAGTGGGCCCGGATGCCCGGCAGCGCCCGCTTGCAGGCCGCGATCGTGTCGGCGTCGAAGGCGATGATCGTGAGCAGGCCGCGATCGCCCCGCCAGGAGGTGAGTTCTTCCACGAGCACGGGCACGATCTCCGGGCCGGTCTTGAGCTCGATGAAGAAGCGTTTCCCCGTCGGCACGGCGGCAAGCACCTCCGCAAAGGTTGGCAGCCGCTCGCCGGCGAACCGCTCGGCCTTCCAGCGGCCGGCATCGAGCGTGCGAAGGTCGGCGAGCGGCGTGGTGGCGACCACATGATTCACGCCTGCGACCCGCTTGGTGTCGGCGTCATGCACGCAGACGATCTGGCCGTCGCTCGTGAGGCGAAAGTCACCTTCGATCGCATCTGCAGCCTGCTCCCAGGCGAGCCGAAACGCGGCCAGCGTGTTCTCCGGGGCGTCGGCTGACGCTCCCCGGTGGGCCGTGATCAGTTGGCCGGCGGCCTGCCCGGCGAGGAGGAGCGAGAGCGACGTGGCCACGAGAAACCGAATCATGATGAGGGTTCGCGGAATCCGTGCGGTCTGGAAGTGATTGCGGTAGCGTACTCGCGCCACGTGGTCGGCTGCCAGCGACCGAATGGTGGGGCTCACGCAGAGGCCGGTAGATTGACCGCATCCGGTGGTGCTCGGCCGGCCGTTCCCACTCCTCTCGAACCGGAGCCGTTTTCATGACCGCACGTACCGTCGCCGGATCGCTCGTGGTCTGGGCTCTGATGATGCTCGGCGGGGCTGCCCAGGAGGCGGCCGATGTCATCGTCTATGGTTCCACGCCGGGGGGCTTCTGCGCGGCGATCGCCGCCGCCCGCGAGGGGGCGACGGTGATCCTGCTCGAGCCCACGGAGCACGTCGGCGGCCTCTCGACCGGGGGACTCAGCCACTGCGACTCCAATCAGATGGTCCGCTCCACGCTCATGGGCCTGTTCGACGAATGGCACCACCGGATCGTCAAGGACTACACCGACCGCGGCCTGCCGCCGCCGTACGATCCCACGCTCAAGGATCAGGCTCGCTGGACGTTCGAGCCCCACGTCGCGCTGCGGGTGACGAGGCAGATGCTGGCCAAGAGCAAGGTCGCGGTGCTGACCGGCCAGGTGCTCGACTCCGTGAAGAAGGAAGGGCCCCGGATCACAGAGCTCGTCACGAAGAGGGGCACGTTCGTCGCCAAGACGTTCGTGGACGGGTCGTACGAGGGCGACTTGATGGCGGCGGCCGGCGTGGATTGGACGATCGGCCGCGAGGGACTGGCCGAGTTCGGGGAGTCGTACGCGGGCAAACGGTATCCGAAGCCGAAGCTAAAGATCAGCGGCTTCGACGATGCCGGCCTGCTCTTGCCGCTCGTCACAACCACCGACGCCGGCGCGGAAGACGCGGGCGACGCCAACGTCATGACCTACAGCTTCCGGCTCTGCCTCACCAAGAATCCGGCCAACCGCGTGCCCTTCCCCGAGCCCGCGAAATACGATCCCGCTCGGTTCGAACTCGCACGGCGGGCGCTGGGGGCGAATGCCCGTGTGGGCTTCGATCTGTACCCGCTGCCCGGTGGCAAGTTCGACGGCAACAACTCAATCGGCGGACAGATCTCGCTCGGACTGATCGGGGGCGGCAACCGCTGGCACGCGGCCGACGAGGACGAACGGCGGGCGATCTGGGAGGCGCACAAGCAGTACACGCTCGAGTTTCTCCACTTCCTGCAGACCGATCCGGCCGTGCAGGACAAGGTCCGCAGGCAATACGCCGACCTCGGGCTCTGCCGTGACGAGTTTCCCGACACGGGCCACTTCCCCCCGGCGCTCTACGTGCGGGAGTCGCGGCGGATGAAGGGCGTCTATGTGATGTCACAAAATGACATCATCGACGCGCCGCAGAAGGAAGACCCGATCGCGATCTCGTCGTTTCCGATCGACTCGCACGACTGTCAGCGGGTGG
>CAMCPF010000290.1 GCA_945876515.1 Candidatus Kuenenia stuttgartensis | reverse complement strand
GGGAAACTCGGCCATGAACGCGATGCCCGCCTCCTCGACGCGGCGCCGAAGCGCCGCGGCGTCGGCCGCGTCGACCGGCAGCGAGACGGCTGAGTAGACCGCCTTGCCGTGGTCGCAGGCGGCGAGGATCGGCATCGCGCCGTACCACTGCTCGCCGAGGTGGAGGATCGCATCGATGTCGTCGCGGGCCGCCAGCGTGCGAAACCCGTCCACGGCGGCGGCGCCCACCTGGTCGGCTGCCCGCCGCGCCCGGTGCGCCACCTGCTCGCAGATGCCCCGCACTTCGAACCGGTCGGCAAGCGCCCGCAACGCCGGCAGGTGCCGAGTCTCCCAGTGCTCCCCTAGTCCGACGATTCCCACGCGGAGCTTCATGCCCCGTCTCCCGTGGTGGCCGGCTCGACGGCGAGCAGTTCCCACTCCCTGCTGAGCCCCTTGTCCGCAATGTCCTTGCGGCACCAGCCGCCCGGCCAGCGAATCGGCCGCACGCCCGTGTAGGCGAGCAGCTTGGCCCGGGCGAGCGACTCCGCGACGGCCGTCACGGCCAGAACCCGGCCCCCGCTGGTGACCACGGCTTCTCCGTCGCGGCGGGTGGCGGCGTGGAACACGGTCACACCGTCGATCGTGGCTGCGGCGTCGAGGCCGCGGATCGGGCGACCCTTCTCAACCGGGCCCGGGTAGCCTTCGGCGGCCATCACGACGGTCACGCTCGCCCCGTCCCGCCAGACCGGCGGCGCGATCGAGTCGAGGCGGCGGTCGGTCGCGGCGTCGAGGAGTTCGAGCAGGCTGGAGTCGAGCCGCACCAGCAACGCCTCGCATTCCGGGTCGCCGAACCGGGCGTTGAACTCCAGCACCTTCGGGCCTTGGGCCGTGAGCATCAGCCCGGCGTACAGCACGCCATGAAACGGCACCTTGGCCCGCCGCATGGCGTGCACGGTGGGCACCAGGATCCGGGCCTCGATCTCGGCCATCAAGGCCTCGTCGACGAACGGCGTGGGGCAGTAGGCGCCCATCCCGCCCGTGTTGGGCCCGGAGTCGCCGTCGTGCGCGGCCTTGTGGTCCTGCAGGGCGGGCAGCGTCACGATCGTGCGGCCGTCGGTGATCGCCATCACGCTCACCTCGACGCCGTCGAGTCGCTCCTCCACGCGAATGCCGCCGGCGGCCGCCGCGAACTGCGGGTCGCTCGCGAGCGTCGCGAGGGCCGCGACCGCGGCGGCGCGGTCGTCGCACACGAACACTCCCTTGCCGGCGGCCAGGCCATCGGCCTTGATTACGACGGGCGCCTCCTCGCGCGACTCGAGATAGGTGCGGGCGGCGGCGGCCGAGCGGAACTCGCGGTACATCGCCGTGGGCACGTCGCCGCGATGCAGGATCTGCTTGCAAAAGATTTTGCTGCCTTCGAGCTGCGCGGCCGCGGCCGTCGGGCCGAAGATCCGCAGGCCGGCCGCGGTGAAGGCATCGACGATGCCCGCCACGAGCGGCGCCTCGGGTCCGACGACGGTCAGATCGACGCTCCTGCCGCGGGCGAGAGCCACGAGTGCCGGAATGTCGTCGGCCGCCACCGCCACGTTCTCGGCGACCAGCGCCGTGCCGGCGTTGCCCGGGGCCACGAGGACCTCGGCCCCGTCTCGGGCCAGTTTCCAGGCCAGGGCATGTTCGCGGCCCCCGCCGCCCACGACCAGCACACGCCGGGATTGGCTCAAGAGAAACGCTCCTGTTTTCAAGGGGGGTGGGCCGGGCGGCGGGAGTGGAACCCGTGCCGGTTTCGGCCCTTGGTTGTACCCAACGGCTGGTTTGGACGGCGTGCCGACATTGACAGTTTCGGGGCCGCCGATACAGTTGTCTGGAGTTCGTGAAAAAAATCACGAACTCCTCCGAAACCCGTCGAAATCATATTTTCAGCGATTTTCGGTAGTCTCCGTTGCCGGGTTGTCGCCCGGGCGACGGCCTGCGTCAGGTGAGGCGTGCGATGGCAGACAAGAAAAAGATGTCGGTCGCGGAAATCCTGGCGGCGGCACGGGCCGCTGATGGGAAGGGCGAGCAGGCTCCCGCGGCCAGTCCTTCGGCAGCGGACTCCGAGGTGGCGCCGCCCCCAACTCCGAAGCCTGCGGCCAAGGCAGCCGCTCCAGCTGCCGCGGGCGGACGTCCCAGCGTGGCCGACATTTTGGCGGCCGCCCGGGCCAACAAGGGGGCGGCTGCTGCTGAGGTCGAGCCCAAGTCGGCCGCCCCAAAGCCGGCTGCTGCCGTCAAGCCAGCCGCCGCCCCCGCGAAGGTGGCGGCGAAGCCTGGTCCGTCCGAGGCGGGTCGTAAGGGTGTCGAGCGGGATACCGCCAGTATCCTGGCCGCCGCTCGTGCCGCGGCCAAGCCCGGCCCTGTGAGCAAGGCCGAGGCCCCGTCGCGGCCGGTCGCCAAGCCCAAGCCCGCCGCCGAGAAAGTAGTCGCGGCCCGTCCTGTTCCTCCGCGGCCGGCTCGTCCAGCCCAGCCTGCGAAGGCCAAAGCTGACGACGAGGATCGTCGCGGGTTTCTGCAGATCGCGACCGGCTCGTTCCTGGCCATGGGTTTCACGGCCCTCTCGATTACCGGTGGGTTGTTCTCGCTCGGGCTGGCGCGGTTCTTCTTCCCGAACGTTTTGGCGGAGCCTCCGAGCAGGTTCAAGGTCGGCTTTCGCGAAGGTTTTCCTTCCGGCAAGGTTGAGACGAAGTTCGTCGCTCAGTACGGCGTTTGGGTGGTCAATGGCGATTTCCAGGGGGAGCAGCAGATCTACGCCCTGAAGACCGTCTGCACCCATCTTGGTTGCACGCCGAGCTGGCTCGAGGCCGAGCAGAAGTTCAAGTGCCCCTGCCACGGCAGCGGCTTCTACAAGGATGGTGTCAACTTCGAGGGTCCGGCCCCCAGGCCGCTGGAGCGGTACGCGATCCGGATCGCCGACGACGGCCAGCTTGAAGTGGACAAGAGCCGCACCTTCCAGGAAGAGCTCGGCCAGTGGGCCGATCCCGCTTCGTACGTGACCGTGTGATCCCGGTCTGATCCATATTCCGTCCTCGAGACCTGCAGCAGCCCATGGCCATCGGCGAGACGATCCGCAACTCCCAGATCTGGAAGAGCATCTTCCGGCACCCGATGCCGCTGGACCGGCGGAATCGGATCGTGGTGATGCTGACCAACTTTTTCCTGCATCTGCACCCTGTTTCAATCAAGAAGCAAGGCATCGCCCTGTCGTTCACGTGGTGCATGGGCGGCGTGACCTTCTTCCTCTTCATGGTGGAGACGGTCACCGGCGTGCTTCTGATGTTCTACTACCGGCCCACGCTGGAATGGGCCTACAACGACATTCTCGCGCTGCGTGACGTCACGAGCCTGGGGATTCTCCGCGAGCTTCATCGCTGGGGAGCGCACGCGATGGTGATCACGACCTGGCTGCACATGTACCGCGTGTTTCTCACGGGCAGCTACAAGCCGCCGCGGGAGTTCAACTGGGTGATCGGCGTGATCCTCTTGCTGCTCACGCTGCTGCTCTCGTTCACGGGCTACCTGCTCCCTTGGGATCAGCTGGCGATCTGGGCCATCACGGTGGGCTCCAACATGGCCCGGGCCACTCCGCTGTTGGGCTACGAGGGGCCCGGCGCGCAACTGCTCACGATCGGCGGCATTGACATGATCACCGACAAGTCGGACGCCCGGTTCGGCCTGCTGGGTGCGCGGTTCGTCGGTGAGGAGACGCTCAACCGCTTCTACGTGCTGCACTGTATCGCGATCCCGCTGGCGGTGGCCTTGCTGCTGGCGATCCACTTCTGGCGGGTGCGGAAGGACGGAGGCATCAGCGGCCCGCTCTGAGCGGCCGCGGCGAATCCCCATGCATTCCAATCCGTTTTTTCTCTCGGACGTGGCAGGATTCCTCGGGGGCTACTATGCCTTCATTGCCGCGGTCAACGGGGTGTTCGCCTACCTCTTGTGGCAGAAGTGGGGGCAGACCGGGCGGGCCCTCGTGTGGACGGTCTTCGCCGGCCTGATGATGGTGCTGGCGAGCCTCGCCCTTTCGGGTTCGGCTGCCTGGGTGCCGGCGCTCCCGGCCAGCGTCCGCAGTCTCGTGAACGCGCTCTCCGGACCGGTGATCTATTCGATCGGCACCGTGGCCCTGTTCACCGTGCTGTTCGTCTATCGGGCCTTCTTTGTCAAGCCGATCGTGGCCTGGACGATCCTCAACGCGGCACTGGTCGTGATGGGCCTGGCGATGGCCGACGAGAACTTCGCCGCCATCGTGATGAAGCCCGACAACGTGCCGATCGTGGGGCTCGTTTTCCTGTTGGCGTTCTTCACTTGGGTGGCCACGAAGCAGGCGGTCGTCAACGACGAGCGGATCGCCCGCGGCGAGCCGCCGCTGGAAAAGCTCGACGACGAGAAGGTGCTGGTCTGGCCGGACCTCGTGTACACGGAACTGATCTGCATGGTGGCGGTTTCCGCCTTCCTGCTGATTTGGGCTATCTGCCT
>CAMCPF010000289.1 GCA_945876515.1 Candidatus Kuenenia stuttgartensis | reverse complement strand
GGAAGCAGCGGCAGCCTACGGCCGGGTGCTGGAGGAGCAGGCGGCCGACCACGAGGCGGTGATGCAGCGGGGCCGCGAGGCGTATCGTGACTGGCTCCGCGACTGGGGTTCGACCGAGATGCAGGATGCGTTGCGGGCGATCTGTCCCGATTCCCGCGGCCGCGGTTCGGCGCGTGGGGCGTCGGTGGCGACGCATCCGCTCGATCCGACGATGCTCCTCGGCAAGACCGCCTGACGAGTCCGTGGCGGCCCGGTGGCTGTTCCAGTTGCCGTCGGCCGGCCGAGAACCTGGCGGACTCGGGACCGGCGCACCGGCTGGCGTAGGAGTTCGCCTCGGTCGCGGCCCTGCCGATCCAGTTCCCGGTGCCCTGGCCGTTGTGGAGCCGGCTGAAGCGGAGCGGATCGGCGGCTGGAGCACGAGGTTCGCCGGCTCAGTGACTCCGGCCTGGGTTACGGAATCCGGACACGAGCTCACCACCGACCACGTCCTTCCGCGCTCCGCCGATTTCATCTTTGAGCTTCGGAAGCGCCTTCTCAGTGAAGTCGAACTGCAGGAGTTTCATGTTGTCGACGACGATCTTGGCCGCCTGATCGACGGCAAAGAACACCCCCAGGGCGTCGGCCGGGGGTTTGTCGATCATTTTCGTGATGAAGGCCGCGGTCTTCTCGCCGGTGCCGATCGCCGGCAGCCCGTCGAACCCCTTGCCATCCCAGCCGGCCGGCCCGATCTGCGGGGCACCGAGTTTGATGACGATCCAGAAGAGGTCGTTCACGAGTTGCACCCTGGCAAGATCGTCTTTGACACCGATCGACATGACGACCTTGTCCCAGCTCGACTTCATCGCGTTGATGTCGTCGGTGGTTCGCTTGGCCACCTGCCACAGGCCGCCACCCGGCGCGGGCGCCTCGCAGTCGATCGTCCGGAGCATCGCCTCCACGCTCCGCGCCAGCTCGGTGATCCGGCCGCGGCAGGTGCGGATGACCAGGCGCATCCCGTGGGGATCGATCTGGCGGAAGTAATCCTCGAGACCGGCTCGCGTCGAGGGCAGCCGCGGGCCCGCGATCGCGCGGGCACTGAGCGCCTTGGCGTCGCGGTCGAGCTGGGCCTCCATGGCCCGGATGTCGTCCAGGAGCTTGACGAGATTGCGAATCGCCTTGTTCACCTCCTCCCGCATGCCGTAGGCCCGGCTGACGAGGTTTTTGATGCCGTCGTCGATTGTCTTGAACGACGTCGATCCCGGGCCGAAGTCCTTGGGCAGGCCGACGAACATCTCCTTGGCGCCGTGGACGAACATCCTCGCCCCCTCGCGCGCGAGAATGGCGCCCTTCGAACTGTAGGTGGGGCTCCCGTCCGGTCCGGGCGGAACCCCGGATTTCGTGTAGGTCTTCTGGAGGCTCTCCATGTCGGAGCGCAGTGACGCCAGCAGCACCTGCACGTCGCGGTAGCGGCTGTAGGCGAGCTGGGTGATCTTGATCGTGTTCTTCAAGAGTGACGCGCATGACAGGATCGTGCTCAGACCGAACGTGACCGGTGCGGCCGCCAACGCGACGCCCCCGAGCACGATGCCGGCCACTGCGTAGCCGAGCTCGAACTTGACGTTGCGCTGAAAGGCCTTCTCCGTGAGCTTGATCGTGTACTGCTTCTCGATGTAGGCGGCGACCCGGCCGCCGGCGGTGTCGACCGACGTGGCGACGACGCCATTCAGCAGCTCCGCGAATCCATCGAGCACCTCGCCCCAGGGGCGGTAGCCGTGAGCCAGCCGATCCTCGTAGTTTTCGGCGAACAGGAAGAAGGGCAGCGCCGTGACGGCCGTGTTGAAGTCGTGGGCGATTTTTTCGAGGCTCGCCGCTTCGTAGAGGCCCACGGTGAACACGTGGCTGGTGCCATCGTCGTCCTCAGGGCTCGGCAGCCTGACGAGGTCCTCCCGATTGACGATGTGGAGGTCGATCAGGATCGACTTCAGTGACTGGCCCCGGGCGTTGAACGCGGCCTCGAGCATTTCCAGGCGGATCAATCCTTCGGCGTTCGCATGGGCCCGGGCCGCCGCCAGCACGTCGATCTGGTTGAAGACGTGGACGGGCCGATACTGCCGCTGCCGGGAGGCGGCCTGGGCGAGCTTCATCGCCAGCGCTTCGTCGCTCTCGGCGATCCGGCCGAACGCTTCCTGGGCGACCTGGATCTTGTCGATCATCGCCTGCTGGACGCGATCGAGGGCGTCGGTGAGTTCGGCGGCGACCGAGGGCTCGAGGCCCTCCTTGTCGATTCCTTGCTTGATCGACACCCGGTAGGCCGCGAAGGTCTTCTGGAGCTTGCGGCCGCGCTCCTCGAGCAGTTCCACCGTCAGGGCGCCGGACGACAAAAAGCCGGTGCTCTCGGGCTTGGAGAAGGCGTCGAGGTCACGGCCGAGATCCAGGTTCATCCGCCGGATGACACCCTTGAGGATGTCGGGCTGTTTCTTCGCCGCAGCCTGGCGATCGAAGAGCTCCCTGTGCGTAGCCTCGGTGAAGCCGGCCCTGCGTGCCGTCCTGAGGTTCTGTTCCCCGGCTTCGACGAACCGCTTCGCCGTAGCCTCGGCCCGTTTCTTGGCCGCGTCCCAGTCGTTGCGGGCGATGGACAGGCTGACTTCGCGTGACAGTTCCTTGAGCGATCGGGCCGGAGGCATCGGCAAACTCCTCGCGTATTCGCAACTGAAAGCTCGTGTCGCCCGAGCTGCGTTCACGCCGCGGAATGACGACCTCAGCCGAAGAACCGCGCACGTCGCGAGAATGCTAGCCCAGCCGATGGCATGTCTGCAATCGTCTCCGAACCCATGAGCGGCTGGTTAGCAGTGTGCCCCGCCTGCCGATACCTGCCTCGCTCAAGGGAGCAGGTCGCCTGCCGCCAGGCCGTGGTTCACTCGCCTGGCACCGGCAACTGAAGCGGCGCATCACCGCCGGCCGTCAGGCTGACCGCACCACTCAGCACCCGCTGCTTGTCGGTGATCAGCAGCTGCGCGTCCGGCATGACCCGCCCGCCCTCCGACCGCACCGTGAACTCATGCCGTACCCGGCCGGTCTCCGGCTCGACGATGTGCACCGCCCGCTGGCAGTCAGGCGTCACGCACACCCTCACGCAGGGAATCCTCTCGGAGCCTTTGGCCACCTGCGTCTCCACCACGGAGAGCTTCACGTGATCGGCTGCCTCGGCCGGCGCGAGCGTGACCCTGATCTCGAGCCCCGGCAGGCCCGCCAGTTCCAGCCGCCGCTCCACGCCGGGAGTCAGATCGGCGAGCGTCACCGCCACGTCGGGCGGTGTCTTCGTGAAGCGGAACCAACCCCGGATCTCGGCCCGGTCGGCGGACCGCGGCCAGTTTGTGGCGGCCAGGTCGAGCACGGGCACTGGGCGATTCGGTTGGAACGACAGGTCGTAAAAGACGAACGGTGCGCCCTGCGCGCCGTCGCCGGATCGGGGCGCGATCTCAACCCACGCCTCGACGGGACGCGGCGAGAACTCCGTGGCGTTTGCGCTCTGGATCGAGAGGGGGAAGCGGACCGTGTCGCCGGATCGCGATGAGAGGTGAGCCCCGACGAAGAACAGCCGTTGCGGGTCGGACGGCGCGAAGAGGTTGGTGCGGCTGTCTCGAAGCCCCTGCTCCGTGCCGCCATCGTACCGGCGAAAGTCGAGGCTCCGCCCCCCTCCGCCCACGAAGAGTTCGAGCGCCTCGCCCCCCTCCGTCACAAAGCCACGGCGGGGCGGATTCCCTGCGGATTCGAGCGTTGCCTCGTACGCCAGTGATCGTCCCACGAGCGGCGGTGGCAACGTCAGCGACGCCCCGAGGCTGGCGCTGTCCGGCGGCGCGTCGGGCCCGCGCACCCGCCAGCGAATGACCCGCAGGGATTCGCGGAGCGACCGTGCCAGAGAGTCGGCGTTGGCGGCCTCGTAGAATCTGCCCCCGGATCCCGTGGCGAGATTACGGATGTCGTCCATGCGCGAGGCCTGGTCCGCACCGCCGGGCGAAAACCCGAAGCCGACCACGTCGATGCGCAGCGGGGTGCGGCGGCGGCCATTCTTGCGGGCCAGCTGGTCCTCCACGCCCGATGCGGTGACGTAGCGGCCGCCGGTCTGGTCGTTCGCGCCATCGGTCACCACGAGCACGTGTCCGGGCACGTCGGTGCGACCACCGTCGAAATCGGTCTTCAACGCCTCCGAGATCGCCAGATAGAGGGGCGTCTCGCCGCCCGGTTCGAGCGGTGAGAGCGTCATGCCGATCCGTTCGACCACGGCCGGCGTGAGCGGCTGCATCGGCAGCACCTGCTCCACGTCGTCGCCGGGCACGAGCGCAAAAGGCTGGCCATCGCGGCCCGCGGCCGCCTTGGCGGCCACGCCGGCGGGCGTGAGTCCGGCGACATACTTGCCGTCCTTGTCCCGCGACCACCGGGTGCGGTGACCATACAGCCAGAGCGACACGTCCCACCGGCCCGACTTGGCGATGGTGTCGAGCAGTTCGGCGACCGCGGCCCGGCC
>CAMCPF010000288.1 GCA_945876515.1 Candidatus Kuenenia stuttgartensis | reverse complement strand
GAACTGCCGGCCACCGCCATCTTCGAGCGGCTCGATCTCGACGGCGACGGGGCGATCACCAAGCCCGAGGCGGTCGAGGCCGTGCGGAAGGGGGCACTCCAGGGACTGCGGGGGCCCGGAAGTGGCGGGGGCTCGGCGGCGAGTGGCGGCGACACGGATACGGCCACGCCGGCAAAGCCCGAGCCGCCGGTCCGCGAGGGTCCGAGGCCCGTCCGGCCGGGCGATCACGGGATCGGCCGCCACGTCGGCGACCTCACGTTCACGGACCTCGAAGGAAAGTCACGGTCGCTCGCCGAGATCGCCGCCGGCACGATCGCGGTCTTCGCGATGACGAGCACGAGCTGCCCGCTCAGCCGCAAGTATCTGCCTCGGCTCGCCGAGTTGAGCCGGGAAAGCGGCGACCGCGTCGCCTGGATCCTCGTCAACCCGGGGGCGACCGACAAGCCGGCCGACATGCAATCAGCCGCCGCCGAACTCGGCGAGCGGGCGACCTACGTGCACGATGGAGATGGCCGGCTCGCGGCCGCGCTCGGCGCGATCACCACGACCGACGTCGTCGTGCTCGCGCTCGACCGCACCGTGGCCTATCACGGCGCGATCGACGACCAATACGGCTTCGGCTACGCGATCGACGCCCCGCGCCGGCGATACCTTGCCGACGCCCTCGCCTCGATCCTGGCCGGCGAGCCGCCCCCCGTCGCGGCCACCGAGGCTCCCGGATGCGTGCTCGACCGGCCGGCCGATGGGCCGCCTGCCGCCGCCGTCACGTATCACGGCCGCGTCTCGCGGATCGTGGCGCGGCACTGCGTCGAGTGCCACCGCGACGGCGGCGTGGGCCCGTTTCCGCTCGACTCCTACGACGACCTCGTGGCTCATGCGGGGATGGTGGAGCAGGTGATCGACCGCGGCACGATGCCGCCGTGGTTCGCCGCCCCGACGCCCCCCGATCCCGAGACTGGCCGTGTCCACACCCCGTGGGCCAACGACCGCTCGCTGGCCGAGGCCGAGAAGCGGGACCTCCTCGACTGGCTCGCGGGCGGCCGGCCCGCGGGCGATCCCGCGGAGGCACCGGCCGCTCGTGCGTATCCCGAGGCTTGGCAGATCGGCGTGCCCGACGCCGTCTTCGAGTTCGCTGAGCCGGTGGCCGTCAAGGCGACGGGCGTGATGCCGTACCAGACGGTGATCGTCGAGACGCACCTGCCCGAGGACCGCTGGGTGCAGGCGATCGAGGTGCAGCCGGGCGATCGCAACGTGGTGCACCACGCGCTCATCCATCTGGATGGCTCCGACGGAAGCACCGGCGACAGTCCCCGCGACGAGGCGGCCCGGGAGCGGGGCGGCTTCTGGGGCGAGTACGTGCCGGGCCAAAACACGCTCGTCTATCCCACCGGCTTCGCGAAGAAGCTGCCCCAGGGGGCGAGGCTGCGGTTTCAGATGCACTACACGCCCAACGGGAAGGCCACGACCGACCGCACCCGCGTGGGCGTGATCTACGCGAAGGAGCCGCCGCTGCACGAGGTCCGCGTGGCGGGGATCGTGAATCCCCGGATCTCGATCCCTCCCGGGGCGGCCGACCATCGCGAGGAGGCGTCGCTCCGGCTGCCCTTCGACGCCACGGTGATGGGATTCCTGCCCCACCTCCACGTGCGGGGCAAGGCCTGCCGCTACGAACTCATTCGCGCCGACGGCGGCCGCACCACGCTCCTCGACATCCCGCGGTACGACTTCAACTGGCAACTGCTCTACCGGCGACACGAGCCGCTTCCGCTCGAGGCGGGCGACACGCTCGTGTTCACGGCCTGGTACGACAACAGTGCCGGCAACCCGGCCAACCCCGATCCCACGCAGACCGTCCGCTGGGGGCCGCAGACCTTCGACGAGATGCACCTGGGATACGTCGAATACTTCGTGCCGGGCGTGGCCCCGGGTGACCCGCAGCCCCGCCTCCGCCGCGGGCTCGGCGGGCTCCGCGACCGGCCCCGCTGACGCGGTCACCACCGCCGGCAACTTTTGAAGGCTCGGTGGGGGCTATGCTGACGGGCCCCTGGGAATCTCTCCTCCATGCTTCCGCCCGACTACCGGATCCGGCTGATGGAGCCGGCCGACTTCGCCGCCATCGCGGCCATCTGCCGCACTGTGTATCCGCACGACGAGCCTTACACGCCGGCCGAGTTGGCGGAGCACCAGGCCGTCTACCCGCAGGGACAGTTCGTCGCCGAGCACGTGCCGACGCGGCAGCCCGTGGGAGTGCACTTCACGCTCCGGTTGCGCCTGGCCGACTTCCACATCGACGACCCCTGGAACGTGCTGACCGCCCATGGCACGTTCGCCGACCATGATCCCGCGGGCCACACGCTCTACGGGGCCGACGTGTTCGTGAGCCCGGCCCACCAGCACCACGGCCTGGCTCACGCCCTCACCGACGCCACGCGGCAGCTGGTCGTGGGCGAGCAACTCTGGCGCATGGTCGGGGGCAGCCGACTGCCCGGCTACGGGGCCGTGGCCGCGGGCATGCCGGCGGAGCGGTATGTGAGCGAGGTCGTGGCCGGCAGGCGCACCGATCCGGTGCTCACGGCCCACCTCAAGGACGGCTGGCAGGCGGTCAAGGCAATCCACGGCTACCTCCAGCACGACCCTGAGAGCGCCAACTGGGCGGCTGTGATCCAATGGGTCAATCCGGCCTGCCCACCACCAGCGGACGAAGCACTCCACGCCCCGATCCGGAAGCCGCTCTAAACACACCGTCACGGTCGTCGTCAGCCCGGCTCGACGATCACGGCATGCGGCAGAGCGAGGTAGCCGCGGGCTACGGCGATCGCATCGCGGGCCTCGCTGCCGGCCCGGTAGCCGAAGAAGATCATTCGCACGTCGTCGCAGCCGGCGACGGGACGAACCCGCTCGACCACCACCTGGAAGTCGGCCACCTCGCGGGGCGTGACGTTGCTCTTGACCTCGCAGAGAAAGAGAACCGGTCGACCGGCGATCTCGCCTCGGAGCACCACGTCGATCTCATCGGCCGTGCCGTCGGGCCGGCGAAAGACCTCGGGCAGGGCCGATGTCTCCACGAAGCCGTAGTGCTTGGCGAGGAGCTTCGGCAGCCGCTCGAGCGTGTAGGCCTCGAGGGCGTAGCCAGCCGTTTGGGCGAGGCCGCCCATCTGCTTTTGGGTGTCACGCACCGTCCAGGCGAGTTGGCTCATGGCCTCGGTCAGCTTCTCCTGGCCCAGCGCGAGCCTGCTCACCTCGCGTTCCGTCTTTTCTTGGGCCTCGGCCAGCCGGTCCATCCGGTTGGCAAGCGAGTCCATCCGGTGTTCGGTGCGTTCCTGGGCCTCGGCGAGCCGCTCGACGGTGGCCGTCAGCTTCGAGAAATCCTCGCGCCGCACGAGATCGGCCTCGATCAGCACCGTCGCCTCCGCGAGCACTTTGGCCTGGTCTTCGCTGAATGCCTTGCGGTAATGCTCGGTCATACCCGTGATGGTAACCATGATTCACCTCGTGCGGGGAGTCGCCCGGAAGCCGACGCGAAGCGGCCACCAGACTCACGTAAGTGAACGTCAGTATACCTCTCATGAGCCGGGCGTCAACCCGTTCGAGGGCCTGCCCCGTGATCGCCCGCCTTTCACGCAAGCGTGAGATCGCTCGACGTCGGTCGTCATGGTCCGCACGGACACCCGCCTGGTGCGAAAAACCCGGCCGGGGCCCGAGGGCGCCCGGCCGGGCGATCACTCCGCGGGGCCTTCCGGGAGCCCCGCGGTCACGTCACACCGGCCCGCTCGTCAGCTGCCGAGATCGCAGCAGCCGTCGCAAGGACCGTTCTGGCAGCAGCAGCACTCGCAGTCGTCGCAGGTGCAGACGCCCTTCGCGCAGCAGCCGCAGCAGTCGCACTCGGGGCACCGGGAAACCGCCCCGCCGGACAGCGGGGCCAGGGCCATCACGGCCCACAGGATCATTGCAGACATGGTTCAAGCTCCTTGAAAAGATGTGGAAAAAACGAAACCGAGGTCGGCCGCGGCCGACTTAGTTTCGCCACACTCCATAGAGCACCCGCACCGGTCGCTCGGGCGGAGGCAGGGCGGCGACGACAAAGGTCGCCGTGGCCGGCTGAACGATCGCGAACGGAACCGCGGCGTTGGCCGCCGGCATCGGGCCGCCGACTTCGATCGACGAGGTCGCCGGCGGCATCGCCGCTTCCGCGGGCCGCGGCTCGAGCAGGCACTCGCAGCCGGTCGAGCCGTGGCAGCAGGACAAAAGAAAGCCGTCAGCCGCATCGGCCATGCCGGCCGGCGAGTCACCCCGGGGATCACTCCCCTGAGGTGCCCCGCCCCGGATCGCGCCACAGCACGATCCGCCGGCATGGGTTGCGGCGACGGCCGAGGCGTCGCCCGTGCCCGGGAAGCCCGATGCGGCGTCGCCGCCTGCCGGACACCCCGACGCACAGGCGCCGCAGACGCCCGGCGACACGATCAGTGCGACGCTGAACAGGAGCGTGTGGGTCACGCGCATGACCCGGCGGCGGGCCGCGAACGCCCCACCTGCCGACGCCGTGCGTGCCACTACCGCGA
>CAMCPF010000287.1 GCA_945876515.1 Candidatus Kuenenia stuttgartensis | reverse complement strand
AGCCGGCGGCGACGGCCGCGGCGAGGTCGGCGACCGGGCCGGTGAACAGTTCGGCGTAGCCCCGCGACCAGAGCCGCGCGATCGTGTCGCGGTCGGCCGACTCCCGCATCGCGGCGCGGATATTCGTCGGGGGCGGACCGGCGAGGTCCCAGCGGTCGCTCCGGCCCAGTCCACCCGGCTTGGCGAGCTGGATCGCTTCCCAGACGGCTGCGGCGTCGGCTGGTCCGGCGGCGGCCACGACCGAGTCGGCCTCGGCCGCCGACACCGGCGTCGGGCCGGCGGTCGGGGAACGCACGGCGGCTAGCGGCGCGAGGAGCAGCACGATGCCAAGGTTCGCATTGGAGGGCGTCGCGGCCCCGGCCGCCCGCACCGCCGCGAGGATCGTCTCTCCCAGCGGCCGAGTGGCCGCGGTGTCGATCGCCGGGGCGATCGCGATCCCCGCGGCCACCAGGTCGGGAAACCGGAGGTCGCGGAACGACGCAGCCGGATGGACGTTGCCCGGTTTGGCGGCGGCCGCCTCGAGGATGCTCGCGACGGCCGCGCACCAGCCCCGGCCTTGCACCGCCAGCCACGGGGGCAGCGCTGTCATGGCGGCAGCGAAGGCTGCGTGAAAACGGTCTGGTGACAGGGTCATGCGAGGATTTCGTGAGCGACGAATACGTGCCCCATTGTTAATTCTCGAGGCTACACTGTGGGCGATTTTCACGCGCTCATCACCGGCGAAGACAAAGGAGCAGGGCAGGGCATGGCGTCCACAAATGCGGCTGAGGCGAGCATGGGGCCGGAGTGCTTCATCAACCGGGAGTTGAGTTGGCTGGAGTTCAACCTCCGGGTGCTCGAGGAGGCCGAGAACGACGAGAACCCGCTGATGGAGCGGCTCAAGTTCCTGGCGATCTTCAGCTCGAACCTCGACGAGTTCTTCATGGTCCGCGTGGCGGGCCTTCGCGAACAGGCATTCGGCGAGAGCGCCCCGCAGGATGAGGCTCCCGACGGCATGACGGCCCTCGCCCAGCTCAAGGCGATCGCCGTCCGCACGCAGGAGCTCGTGGCCCGGCAGTATCGCTGCCTGCGGGAGCGGCTGGCGCCGGCCCTCGAAGCCGAGGGCTTCCAACTGCTGCGCTACGCCGACCTCGCGGGCCCGCAGCGGGAGCAGGTGGATCGCTTCTTCCACGACCGGGCTCTGCCGATCCTCACGCCGATGGCGGTCGATCCCGCGCACCCCTCGCCGCGGTATCACAACCGGGGCCTGTATCTCGGCGTGATGCTGCACCGCGCCGAGGGGCTGGGGCCGAAGCAACTGTTCGCGGTCGTGCAGGTGCCGCAGGTCCTCCCGAGGATCGTGATGCTCAGCGGCGGTGAGCCCGGGCGGACGCCCTTCGTGCTCCTGGAAGATGTGATCTCGGCCCGGCTCCCGGACCTGTTCGGTGGGTTCGAGGTGGATACCTGGACGGCCTTCCGGATCACCCGCGACAGCGATCTCGAACTGCTCGAGCAGGAGTCGGACGACATGCTCAAGCTGATCGAGGACCGGCTCAAGGCCCGGCAGCGGGGCCAGGCGGTACGGATCGAGGTGGCCTCGAAGGCCGACCAACGGCTGGCGGCGTTGATCATCGACGAGGAGGGCCTGCGGGCGCCGGCAGGCGACGACGGCTACAGCGAGGTCTACCAGATCGACGGCCCGCTCGACCTGACAGCCCTCTGGGAGCTGCACAAGCTGCCGGGCTTCGAGCGGCTGCACGACAAGCCCTTCACGCCCCGGCCGCCGCGGGGCATGGGCCGGCAGGCAGACGACATCTTCCGGACGATCGCCAGCCGCGACATCCTCCTTCACCACCCCTACGAGTCGTTCGACCCGGTGGTGGAGTTCGTGACCCGGGCGGCCGCCGACCCCAAGGTCCTGGCCATCAAGCAGACGCTCTACCGGACGAGCGGCGACTCGCCGATCTCGCGGGCCCTCATCGACGCTGCCGAGTCGGGCAAGCACGTGACGGCACTGGTGGAACTCAAGGCCCGGTTCGACGAGGCCAACAACGTCAGCTGGGCTCGGCAGATGGAGCGGGCGGGCGTCCACGTGGTGTTCGGGTTCCTCGACCTCAAGACCCACTGCAAGGTCTCGCTGGTGGTGCGGCAGGAGGGAAGCGGGCTCAAGCGATACGTGCACCTCGGCACCGGCAACTACAATCCGACGACCGCGCTGCTCTACACGGATTTGGGCATGTTTACGGCCGACGAGGCGATCGCCGAAGACGCCTCAGCGCTGTTCAACCTGCTGACGGGCTACTCTCAGGGCCACTCCTGGCAGCGGCTGATCGTGGCGCCCGATGACCTGCATCGCCGCACGCTGGAGCTGATCGAAGAGCAGGCACGCCGATCACAGGCGGGACTTCCCTCGCGGATCTTCGCCAAGCTCAACTCCCTCGTGGATCATCAGGTGATCGAGGCGCTTTACCGCGCCAGCCAGGCTGGTGTGCCGATCGACATCGTGCCCCGCGGCATCTGCTCTCTGCGGCCGGGAGTGCCAGGACTGAGCGAGACGATCCGCGTGCGCAGCATCGTGGACCGGTTCCTGGAGCACAGTCGAATCTACGTGTTCGGGCCCGACGACGAGGCGAGCGTGTTTCTGTCGAGCGCCGACTGGATGCCACGGAACTTCTTCCGGCGGGTGGAGGTGATGTTTCCGGTGCTCGATCCCGAGCTCTCCGGCCGGATTCTGCGGGAGATCATCCCCGTCTACCTTGCCGACAACACGCGGGCTCGGGTGCTCGATTCCGCCGGGCAGTTTCACCTGCTGCATCCGGGGCCGGGCGAGCCGGCCGTACGGTGCCAGCAGGAGTTTCTCGCGCAACGGCCGGAGGTGGTGGCCGCGGAATCGCGGGACACCGCTTCCGGCTGAGGCCCATTCTGCGGTCCACTTCCGCCCCCGTCGGGCCTGACCTAAAATCCTGGTCGCGGTGATGAATGACGTCCGCGGCCTGAGGCCGCAGCGGCGTCGGCCCCGGCGGTGCGGCTTCAGGATCGATCCATGGCGGAGGACTACTACGCGACGCTCGGCGTCTCCCGCACGGCCTCCGCCGAGGAGATCCGCAAGGCCTACCGCGAACTGGCCCGCAAGTATCATCCCGATCTTCATCCTGACGACGACGTGGCCAAGGACAAGTTCAAGAAGGTGCAAAACGCCTTCGACGTGCTCAACGACCCGAGCAAGCGGGAGATGTACGACCGCTACGGCAGCTCGTTCGAGGGCGTCGGCGGGGGCGGGCCGCAGGGCGGCTGGGGCGGCGGGCCCTTCGGCGGGGGTGGCGGAGCGGGCGGCTTTCCCGGTGGTGGGGAAGTCGATCTCGAGAGCCTGTTCGGCGGCGCCGGCGGATTCGAGCAGCTGTTCGGCCGCTCGGCTGGCGGCCGCACGACCCGGGGCAGGCGGCGGGCCGCCCAGACGCCCGGCCAGGACATCGAGGCCGCGCTCGAGATTCCCTTCCGCCTCGCGATCGACGGGGGCAAGACCGACCTCCGCGTCGATCGCGGCGGCGGCAAGGGCGAGACGATCACGGTCACGATCCCACAGGGTGTGCCCGACGGCGCGCGGATGCGGCTGCGAGGGCAGGGGCTGCCCGGCAGCGGAGGAGGTCCGGCAGGGGACCTGCTGTTGGCCGTTCGGGTCGAGCCCCATCCGGTTTTTCGCCGCTCCGGCGACACGCTCGAGATCACGCTCCCGGTCTCACTCTCGGAGGCCATCGAGGGCGCGAAGGTCGATGTGCCCACGCCCTGGGGCACGATCGCGCTGCGGATCCCGCCCCGGACATCCGGCGGTCGGAAACTCCGCGCTGCGGGGATGGGTGTTCGGCATGCCAACGGCGCCAAGGGTGACTTGATCGCCGAGGTGCAGATCGTGCTGCCTGCCGCTGCCGACGAGGACGCTGCCCGGCTGCTCGAGGCGGCGAAGGCCGCGGAGGCCGGGGAGGCCGATCCGCGGGCCGGCCTGCGGTGGTGACGCCCGGCGACCGGGAGTTGCCCAGGCAGCGACGCATCCTCTCCCCGGCTTGCTTCGGCCGCGTCTACGCTCGCCGGACGAGCGCCGCCGCCGGCTCGCTCGTGCTCTACGCCTGCCCGCGGGAGGACGCTGCGGCCGAGGCCCGCGTCGGGCTCTCTGTGTCGCGGCGGATCGGCAACGCCGTGGTCCGCAACCGCTGGAAGCGGCGGCTGCGGGAGGCCTTTCGGATGGTGCAGTCGCGGCTGCCGGCCGGGAGCGACTACGTGCTCGTCGTCCGCTCGGGCCTGCCGCCGCGGGGTGCCGCGGGGGCGAGCGAGGTCGAGGCCGCGATCGTGGCGCTCGCGACGCGCGTGACCGGGCGGCCGGGCTACGCCACCGCGGCTCCGCGGCCGGCCGGCGGCCGCCGTCACGGCCGGGGGAACAAGGCGTGAGTATGTCTCTTCGTGCTCGACAGGCCTGGGGATCGCTAGGGGTTGCCCATGCCACCTCGTCGGACGTTCATTCCGGGCTTCCTGCCCTCCGCTCACTCGGAGGAAACCTCGCTTCGCAATCCTGCTACGCTCGGTTTCCTACGCCGCTCG
>CAMCPF010000286.1 GCA_945876515.1 Candidatus Kuenenia stuttgartensis | reverse complement strand
CGAAGTGTGCCGGGCTCGAGGTTCACCGCTACACGGTCGCCGAGATGGCCGAGCGGCTCGGGGCAGGGTTCGAGCTCGTGCAGGCCGACGACTACACGTTCGTGAGCCCCGCCGGCGACCCGCGGCCCTACGTCTACGCCCTGTTCCGTCGCAACGCCTGAATAGGGGCGGGCTCAGGCCTGGCCGATCGCCTTGCGGGCCACGGCCACGCACTCCTGCAGGTCGGCGATCGGGTCCTTGGGGTTTTCCTCGTACTCGATCGAGAGCGCCCCGTCGGCCGGGAAGCCCACCGCCACCAGCGCCTCCATCACCGCCGGCACGTCGAGGTGCCCCTTGCCAAGGATCACGCCCTTGGTCTTGTCCTGCATCTCGGCGAAGTCCTTGAGGTGGATGCCGTAGAGCCGGCCCTTGAGCAGGCGGATGACTTCCGTGGGCCGCTCGCCCGAGCGGATGAAGTGGCCGAGGTCGGCACAGGCCCCGATCCGCTGGTCGTGCTTCTCGATCGCCCCGAGCACGTCGAGGGCCTTGTTGTAGCGGTGCCGTGGACCGTGGTTGTGGATCGCCACCCGGATGTCGAACTCCTTGACGAGCTCGTCGAGGCTCGCGAACGAGTCGGGATCGGGATCGGCCGTGATCGTCTTCACGCCGGCCGCCTTGGCGAAGGCGAACAGTTTGCGGTTGGCGGCGGCGTCCTTCGTGAATCGGTTGACGCCGTGGGCGGAGATCGTGAGCCCCCGGTCGGCCAGCTTCTGCTTCATCGCGGTGATCGCGGCCGCGTCGTCGGTGATCGGGAACATGCCCGGATAGAACTCCACCTGCGTGAGTCCCAGGGCCTTGGCATGGTCCAGGGCCTGGTCGACGGGGAAACCCCGCAGGGAATAGAGCTGGATGCCCAGCGTGAGTGGCAGCGGCGCCTTGGCGGAGGCGACGCGGGCGAGGGCGGCCGAGCCGCAGGCGGCGGCGGAGGCGGCGAGGAACGTGCGACGGCTGGCGATGAACTGAGACATGGCGATGGTTTCCTGGGACCCGTGGCGACCGCAGAATAAGATACAGTCGTCAGCTGCCGCCTGCCCGGATCCACCCATGCCCGCCGTCACCTCTACCCCCGCGTCCCTGGCCGCCCACTGCCGGGCCATCGCCGAGCGGGCCCGCCGGGCCGCGATCGACCTCGCGGGCATTCCTGGTGACCGCCGGGCCGCAGCGTTGGTGGCGGCGGCGGACCGGATTCGGGCCGACTCGGCCGCGATCCTGGAAGCCAATGCCAAGGACGTGGCCGCCGCTCCCGGCTACGGCCTCACGCCCGCTGCCACCGATCGGCTCACGCTCGACCCCGCCCGCGTCGCGGCGATCGCCGCCGGCGTCGAGGCGGTGGCGGGCCTGCCCGATCCGGTTGGCGAGATCCTGGAGGAGACCACGCGGCCGAATGGCCTCATGATCCGCAAGGTGCGAGTGCCGCTCGGGGTCGTGTTCTTCGTCTACGAGTCGCGGCCGAACGTGACGGCCGACGCGGCGGCCGTGGCCGTGGCGTCGGGCAACGCGATCATCCTCCGCGGCGGCAAGGAGGCGGCCCATTCGAGCGGGCGGATCGTGGCCAGCGTGCGGGCCGCGCTCGTCGCGGCGGGCCTGCCGGAAGACTGCGTGCAGCTCGTGGACGTGGCCGATCGCGAGGCGGTGGGCGAGTTCCTCAAGCTCGACGACCTGATCGACATCGCCATCCCCCGGGGCGGCGAGGGACTCATCCGCCGAGTCTGCGCCGAGGCCCGGATGCCGGTGCTCAAGCACTTCACCGGCAACTGCCACGTCTACGTCGACCGTGCCGCCGATCTCGCCATGGCCGAGGCGATCACCGTCAACGCCAAGTGCCAGCGGATGGGGGTCTGCAACGCGGCCGAGTCGCTCCTCGTCCACCGCGATGTCGCCGATCGCTTTCTGCCCGCGGTCGCCGCCAAGCTGGCGGCCCAGGGCGTCGAGCTCGTGGGTGACGCGGGCACGCGGAGGCTCGTGCCGACGGCCGGGGAGGCGACCGAGGCCGACTGGGGCACCGAGTACCTCGGGCCGAAGATCTCGGTCGCGGTCGTGGAGTCGCTCGACGCGGCCATCGACCACATCAACCGATTCGGCTCGCGGCACACCGACGCGATCGTGACGGCCGACCCCGCCGCCGCCGAGCGGTTTGCCACGCGCGTGGACACGGCCGTGGCGATGGTAAACGCCTCGACGCGATTCAACGACGGCGGCGAACTGGGGCTGGGGGCCGAGATCGGCATCTCGACCGACAAGCTGCACGCCCGCGGGCCCTGCGGCATGAAGGAGCTCACGACCTACAAGTACGTCGTGACCGGGTCGGGGCAGGTGCGCGGGTGATGGCGGCTTTGACGCGGCTCGGGGTGGCCCACGCCATCTCGCCGGACGCTCCCTGCGGGCATCCTGCCCTCCGGTCGCTCGGAGGAAACCTCACTTCGCAATCCTTGCTACGTTCGGTTTCCTACGCCGCTCGATTGGCATGGGCCACCCCTCGCGGAGCATCGATGATCACTTTCATGATTCGTAACCTGCTTTGTCTCGGAGGATTTCTTCTCGTGGCTACCGCCCTCGCTGCCGATTCCGCGCCCGAGCCCGCTGATCCGCACCAGTGGCTCGAGGAGGTGGCGGGGGAGCGGCAGCTCGAATGGGTGAAGGCCCGCAATGCCGAGGCGGTGGCGGCGCTCGCTGCCGGCGACGAGTTCAAGTCATTCGAGCAGCGGCTGCTCGCGATCCTCGACTCCAAGGAGAAGATTCCCTACGTCTCCAAGATCGGCGACCGCTACTACAACTTCTGGCAGGATGCCGCTCATCCCCGGGGCCTGTGGCGGCGGACCACGCTCGCGGACTACCGGAGCCCCGAGCCGGCCTGGGAGACCGTGCTCGACCTCGACGCGCTCGGCAAAGCCGAGGGGGAGAACTGGGTCTGGCACGGGGCAAGCGTGCTCGCGCCTGAAGACCGGCTCTGCCTGGTCTCGCTCTCGCGGGGCGGCGCCGATGCCGACGTCGTCCGGGAGTTCGACCTCGCGACGAGGCAGTTCGTGGAGGGTGGCTTCACGCTGCCCGAGGCCAAGAGCCGCGTGGCCTGGCGGGACGAGGGCAGCCTGTTCGTGGCCACCGACTTCGGCCCCGGATCGCTCACCGACTCGGGCTACCCGCGGACCGTCCGCGAATGGGCCCGTGGCACGCCGCTCGAAGCCGCGGCGGTCGTGTACGAGGGCAAGGCCGACGACATGTCGGTGGGGGCCTACCGCGATCTCACGCCCGGCTTCGAGCGGGACTTCGTTTCCCGGCAGGTGACCTTCTGGACAAACGAGCTCTTTCTGCGCCGCGACGGGAAGCTCGTGAAGATCGCCAAGCCCGACGACGCCAATGCGGGCGTCCACCGGGAGTGGCTGTTTCTCGAACTGCGGACCGACTGGGAGGCGGGCGGCAAAACCCATCGGGCCGGCAGCCTGCTGGCGATCGACTTCGAACGGTTCCTGGCCGGCGATCGGAGCTTCCACACGCTGTTCGAGCCGGGGCCACGGACCTCGCTCGTGGCCTACGACCCCACCCGCAACCACGTGCTCCTGACCACGCTCGACAACGTCCTTAGCCGGCTGTTAGTGCTCACCTGGCGGGACGGGGCGTGGCACCGAGAGCCGCTGCCGGGCGTGCCGGCGGTAGCCACCGCGAGCGTCGCGGCCGTGGACGACCTCGAGAGCGACGACTTCTTCCTCACCACGGCCACGCCGCTCGAACCCACGGCGCTCTCCCTCGGCACGCTGCGGCCCGACGGCAGCGGCGCGGACCCCGCCGTGCTCAAGCGGTCGCCCGCCTTCTTCAACGCGGCGGGCCTGGCCGTCACCCAGCACGAGGCGACGAGCAAGGACGGCACGCGGATCCCCTACTTCCAGATCGCCCCGGCCAGCCTTCCCGCCGACGGTTCCACGCCCACGCTCCTCTACGGCTACGGCGGCTTCGAGATCCCGCTCGTGCCGAGCTACGCGGCGGTGACGGGCGCCGCCTGGCTGGAGCGGGGCCATGCCTACGTGATCGCCAACATCCGCGGCGGCGGCGAGTTTGGCCCGGCCTGGCATCAGGCCGCCCTCAAGGAGAAGCGGCCGCGGGCCTACGAGGATTTCGCCGCCGTGGCGGAGGACCTGATCGCCCGCAAGGTCACGTCGCCGGCCCGGCTCGGCATCAAGGGGGGCAGCAACGGCGGCCTGCTCGTGGGCAACATGTATGCGCTGCGGCCCGAGCTCTTCGGCGCCGTGGTCTGCCAGGTGCCGCTCTTGGACATGCGGCGGTTCAACAAGCTGCTCGCCGGGGCCAGCTGGATGGGGGAATACGGCAATCCCGACCTGCCGGAGGAGTGGGCCTTCATCAAGACCTTCTCGCCCTATCACACCGTCGCGGCCGATCGCGACTACCCGCCGCTCTTGATCACCACCTCCACTCGCGATGATCGCGTGCACCCGGGCCACGCCCGCAAGATGACGGCGCGGTTGCTTGAGTGTGAGAAGCCGGTCTTGTACTACGAGAACATCGAGGGAGGCCACGGCGGGGCGGCC
>CAMCPF010000285.1 GCA_945876515.1 Candidatus Kuenenia stuttgartensis | reverse complement strand
GGCTGGCCGCCCGGGGCGGCAGCGCCGGCGGCATCCTCGTGGGCCGGGCGATCACCGAGCGGCCGGACCTGTTCGCGGCGGCGCACATCGCCGTCGGGTGCACCGACATGCTGCGGTTCGAGACCACGAAGAACGGTCCACCGAACGTCCCTGAGTTCGGCAGCCTGGCCGACGCCGATGAGTTTCGCGGGCTGCTCGCAATGAGCACGCTCCACCACATCGTCGATGGCACGGCTTATCCTGGGGTGATCCTGACCCACGGGATCAACGATCCGCGGGTCGAGCCCTGGCAGTCGTTCAAGACGGCAGCCCGGCTCCAGGCGGCCACGGCCGGCGGACGGCCGGTGCTGCTGCGGATCGACTACGCGTCGGGCCACGGCATCGGATCCACCCGCTCCCAGCGTCACGCCGAACTCGCGGACGTCTGGGCCTTCGTGCTCTGGCAGGTCAGCGACCCAGAGTTTCAGCCCACGGCGACGGCCCGGCCGTAGCCCCTACCGCGTGGCCCGTGAGGTGAGCGCCGCACGCAGTGATGCGGCCACCTGCTCCCCGAGCAGGTCGTAGCCGGCGGCGGTGAAGTGGACGTCGCCTGGCGGCTGTACCTCGGCCAGGTGCGGCGTGATGAAGGTAAACAGATCGTCGGTGGCGACGTCGTGCTTCTGCATGACCGCGGCAGCCGCCAGGTTACGCTCCACGATCGACGCCGCCTTCTGGCCGTCGGGCTTGTCGGGGATCGGCGTGGTGGTCGCCCATACGAGGGTCGCACCGGTCTGCTTCAGGCGGGTGACAAGTTGTTCCAGTCGACTCGCATAGTCAGCCACCGGTGTGTTGCGGTCGTGAATGCCGAAGTTGAAGTGGATCACGTCCCACTTCCCGTCTGCCAGCCAGGCGTCGATGTGCTTGAGGCCGCTGGTGGTGGGGCCGCAGTTGGCCGGGGCCCGATGCACGTTCGCCGTGCCGGCAAGCGCCTTGCGGGCGGCCTGCGTGTACCCGCGCGAGACCGAGTCGCCGATCAGCAGCACGCGCGGCAGCGTTGGATCGTCCTTCACGAAGTCCCAGGCGGTACTCCGGCGGGCGAGCTTGTCCCGCTTGTGGAGCGGAAGGTAGAAGCTGCCGAGGTGCGTCTGGAGTTCCTGCTCCCACGCCTGCTCATCGGGCGACAGCGTGGCGACGAGGGCCGCATACTTGGCGTCGACGGCCGCATCAGCCGCCTGCTTCTTCGCGGCCCGCTCAGCGTCGTTCGTCGGCTCGGCGGCTCCCGCGAACAGCACTTGGAATCCGGCGGTCGCGAGGATGACGGCGGAGAGTGCCCGCCGGACTGGCGTTGTGTGCATAAAGCGGAGTCTAACCCGCGAGCGCCGGCGGGTGGCGTGCGGGGGACGCGAGCCGGCAGGTATGCTGCCTACCCAGGGGAAACACAACGGCTTCGCCTCCCTCAACAGCCATGGAGCATTTCCGATGCCACTGCCGCGTCGTCCACTAGTTACCTTGCTGGCCGTTCTGCTCGCCTGCCCCGTCGCGGCCGTCGAGCCGGTCCGGATGGGCTGCGGCCTGATGACTTTCGACACGGTTGCCGGCTGGGGGCTCGACGCCGAGGGCAAGTCGCAGATCGGCCCCACCCACGGCAGCGTGGTCGTGGACGGCAAGGGGCAGGTCTACACGAGTTCCAACCTCGGGATTTTCGTGTTCACGCCCGAGGGGCAACTCGTACGGCGGCACCTCGGCGGCGACTACACCGGCCTGCACGACATGGAGATCCGCACGGAAGACGGCCGAGACTTTATCTACGGGGCCCGCAATGCCGCCGGCGAGGGCATCAAGATCGACGCCGACAGCGGAGCCGTGGCCCTCAAGCTCGGCATCCCAACCGAGGCGGAGTGCGGCCTGAAGATCACGAAGTGGGCCCCGACGGCGATCACCGTGGCCCCGAGCGGCGAGATCTACCTCTCCGACGGCTACGCCAGCAACCGGATCTTCCGGTTCGGCCCCGACGGCAAGTACCGCGCGCACTTCGGCACCAAGGGCAACGGCCTCAAGGAGTTCAACACCGCCCACGGAATGACCCTCGACACGCGGTACGACCCGCCGCGGCTCTTGATCTGCGACCGCAACCATCAACCCAAAGGCCGGCTGCTCCACTACGACCTGGAGGGCAACTTTCTCGAGGAGGTGATCACGGGGCTGGGGATGCCGACGGCGGCCGCGGTTCAGGGCGAATACGTTTCGGTGCCCGACCTGCACGGCCGGCTCGTGATCCTCGACAAGAGCAACACGATCATGGCGGTGCTCGGCCACAACCCCGACCCCAAGACGCGGGGCAACTACAACGTGCCCCAGGCCCAGTGGAAGGAGGGCATCTTCAGCGGCACCCACGGCTCGTTCTGGGATGCCGAGGGCAACCTCTACGTGCAGGATTGGAACGTGGCGGGCCGAATCATGAAGCTGGTGCGGGTGGCCCCGGGGAGCGACGCCGCGGTGAGCAAGACGCCGTGATTCGCTGCATGTCGTTGGCCGTCGTCGCCTTCGCCCTCGTGTGCCCGGCGGGAGCTGACGAGTTTCCGGCTCCGCGTGACACCGAGACCGACCTCACGTCGCCGCGGCTCTCGCCCGCCGAAGCGGCGGCCGCCTTTCGCGTGCCCGCGGGCTTTTCGGTGGGTGTGTTCGCGGCCGAGCCCGAGGTGATGAACCCGATCGCCGTCGCCTGGGACGGCCGCGGCCGGCTCTGGGTCGCTGAAAACTTCACCTTCGCCGAGCGGACGCGGCAGTTCGAGGCCGACCTGCGGGACCGCGTACTGATCCTCGCCGACACCGACGGCGACGGCATCTGCGACGAGCGGCGGGTGTTCAGCGACACGCTCGAACGCCTGACCGGGATCGAGGTGGGGCTTGGCGGCGTGTGGCTGATGTGCCCGCCGCGGCTCTTATTCGTGCCGGACCGCGACCGCGACGACGTGCCCGACGGCCCGCCCGAGACGGTGCTCGAGGGCTTCACCGTGCCGCGGGAAAACCACCACAACTTCGCCAACGGCCTTAAGTTCGGCCCCGACGGCTGGCTCTACGGCCGCTGCGGTGCGTCTGCGCCTGGCGAGGTCCGGCGGCCGGAGGACGCGACCGAGGCCGCCGTGCCACTGCGGGGCGGCATCTGGCGTTATCACCCGCGGTCGGGCCGGTTCGAGGCCGTCTGCCACGGCACGACGAACCCCTGGGGGCATGACTGGAACGACGTGGGCGAGGGCTTCTTCATCAATACGGTGAACGGCCATCTCTGGCACGTGATCCCAGGCGCGCACTTCACGCGGCCCCACACGCTCGCCGCGAGCCCGCTCGTCTACCAGCCGATCGAGATGCACGCCGACCACTGGCACTGGGACACGGGCAAGGACTGGACCGACTCCCGCTCGGCTGCCGGCGAGCACGACCGGCTCGGCGGCGGCCATGCCCACGTGGGAATGACGATCTACGGTGGCACGCAGTGGCCGGCGGAGTATCGCGGCCGGCTGTTCACGCTCAACCAGCACGGCCGACGGATGAACGTCGAGCAACTCGACCGGGCCGGCAGCGGCTACGTCGGTCGGCACGAGCCCGACATTCTGTTTTCCGCCGACCCGTGGATGCGGGGCGTGGAGGTGACGAGCGGCCCGGATGGATCGGTCTACCTCGTCGACTGGAGCGACACCGGCGAGTGCCACGAGCACACCGGCGTCCACCGCACGTCGGGGCGGATCTACCGCGTCACGTTCGGCAGCCCTGGCGCTCAGCCCTCGACCGACCTGACCACGGTCGAGCCGGCCGCGCTCGCCGCCCGGCTCGGCGACCCAAACGACTGGCTGGCCCGCACGGCCCGGCGCGAACTCTGCGACCAGGCCGCCGCCGGGCGTGACATCGCGCCGGCGGTCGAGGCGATCGGAGACCTGATCGCCGGCGCCGGGCCGGTCGTGCCGCGGCTCCGCGGGCTCTGGACGCTTCACGCCCTCGACCGGCTGCCCCGGTCCGCGATCGAGCGGGCCCTCGCCGACGCCGACGAGCATGTGCGGGCCTGGGGCGTGCGGCTTCTCACCGATGACCAGCCGCTCGATCTCGCGACGGGCGTGGCCAGGGCGACGGTGTCGCTTGACGCGGGCGGCCGGGAGACGCTCCTGCAGCTGGCTCACACGGATCGCTCGGGCCTCGTGCGGCTCGCACTGGCCTCTGCACTCCAACGGCTGCCCGTCGCAGACCGCCCGCCGCTGGCCGCGGCGCTGCTGGGGCACGCCGAAGATGCCGCAGATCACAACCTGCCCGCCCTGATCTGGTTTGGTCTCATGCCGCTGGCCGACCGCGACCCGGCCGCGCTCGTGCCGCTCGCGGTCGAGGGCCGGATCCCGGCCGTCCTAGTCTGGACGGCCCGCCGGGCCGCCGAGCTCGCGGCCGTGCGGCCCGAGGTGCTTGCGACGCTCCTGGAGCAGGCCGTGGATCGCCCCCGCGACGTGCAGGCCGACGTGGTCACGGGGCTCGCCCGCGGCCTCGCGGGGCAGCGCCGCGTGGCGATGCCCGCCTCTTGGCAGCGGTTCACGACGGCCCTCGGCCTGCCGGGCGACCTCGAG
>CAMCPF010000284.1 GCA_945876515.1 Candidatus Kuenenia stuttgartensis | reverse complement strand
GGCAACATCGGCCCGATCGCCAGCGCCAAGGGCACCATCGCGATCCAGATCCGCGACCTCGACCAGACCGTGATCGGGAATCCCGCCCACGACCTGATCCGCCTGGGCCTGTCGATGGCCAGCGCCGCCCGCGGCTCCGACCTGCCTGGCGTGACCACGGCCCGGATGATGGAGCAGATCGTCGAGGGTTACGAGCAGAGCTTCGCCCCGGCCGCGGATGCCGACGAGGAGTTGCCCGCGGTGGTCCAGACCGCGATGAAGGCGGCCCAGAAGCGCACCTGGAAGGATCTGGCCCGAGAGCGGATCGAAGACACGACCCCCACCATCCCGCTCGGCAAGAACTTCTGGCCCCTGTCGGACGAGGAGCGGGAGGCGGTGGTGGCGCTGTTCGCCACGGATGCCGGCCGGCGGCTGGTGACGGCGCTCAAGTCGCGTGAGGACGACGCGGCCATTGAGGTGGTCGATGCCGCCTATTGGGTGAAGGGCTGCAGCTCGCTCGGATTGCTGCGGTCGGCGGTGCTCGTCTCGGTGGGCGGCAAGAAGGGCGAACTCTGCCTGATTGACATCAAGGAGGCCGTGCCCGCGCTCGCCCCACACAGCACGGAGGTCGCGATGCCCGCCGACCACGGCGAGCGGGTGGTCCAGGGGGCCTGGCACCTCTCTCCGGCACTTGGAGACCGGATGCTGGCGGCGAAAGTGCTCGACCGGCCTGTCTTCGTGCGCGAGCTGCTGCCGCAGGATCTGAAGTTCGACGTGGCCGATCTGACATGCGACGAGGCGATGAAGCTGGCCCGGTTCCTGGCGACCGTCGTGGGCAAGGCCCACGCCCGCCAGATGGACGAGCCGACCCGGCAGGCCTGGCAGCAGGAGCTCGACGCCCATCACTCCAAGACGCTCGAAGCGCCCTCGTGGCTCTGGGCGAGTGTGGTGGACCTGCTCGCGACCCACGAGAAGGCCTACCTCGAGCACTGCCGCGTGTACGCGACCGAGGCCAAGCCGGCATGACGGCCGCAGCGAGCCGGGGGCCGGGTGGCGGTGCACGCCGCCAACCGTCGCTTCGAGCAAGGTACCCCCGGCAGGGATCGAACCTGCGACCTACGGTTTAGGAAACCGTCGCTCTATCCACTGAGCTACGGGGGCGAGGGGCTTTTCCCGGTCGATTGTAGCGGGCCGTGGCGCCGCCGCGACGAGCGGTATCATGGGCGACGGCGGTCGTGAATCGGCTCGCCGCCCGCGATTGGCGGACAGCCCCCGGAGACCCTGAACAGTGGCACGCGCAGCGCTCGCGCTCGAGGACGGAACCGTCTACGTCGGCGACTCGTTCGGCGCCCGGGGCACCGTCTCCGGCGAGGTCTGCTTCAACACCTCGATGACCGGCTACCAGGAGATCCTCACCGACCCCTCCTACCGGGGCCAGATCCTCACGATGACCGCCCCGCAGATCGGCAACTACGGCGTCAATCCCGCCGATGTCGAAAGCGGCAAGCTCCAGATGGCGGGCTTCGTGGTCCGCGAGGCCAGCCGGATCGCGAGCAACTTCACCGCCACGGGCACCCTCGGCGACTACCTGGCGACGGCGGGCGTCGTAGGGCTGACCGGCATCGACACCCGGGCCCTCGTCCGCCGCCTGCGGATCCGCGGTGCGATGACCGGGGTGCTCTCGAGCGAGGTGCTCGATCCCGCGCGGCTCGTGGAGTTGGCCCGGCAGGCGCCGCCCCTCGTGGGCCGCGACTTGGTCGGCGAGGTGATGCCGAAGGATGCCACCCTCTGGGCCGAGCCGCTCGACGAGTGGGGTACGCCGCTCGTGCAGCCGACGGAAGGGGGCGAGATGCCGGCGCGGGTCGCGACCGGAGCGACCAAGAAGGTGGTCGCCCTCGACTACGGCATGAAGTGGAACATCGCCCGCCACCTGGTGAGCGCGGGCTGCGACGTGACCGTGCTGCCGGGACGGGCCACCGCGGCGGAGGTGCTCGCCCACAAGCCCGACGGCGTCTTCCTCTCGAACGGCCCGGGCGACCCCGAGGTGCTCGGCTATTGTGTCGAGACCGTCCGCGGGCTCGTCGGCAAGGTGCCGATGTTCGGCATCTGCCTCGGGCACCAGCTCCTGGCACTGGCCTGCGGGGCCAAAACCTTCAAGCTCAAGTTCGGCCACCGGGGCGCCAACCAGCCCGTGATGGACCTCGCCACCGGGGAGGTGGAGATCACGTCACAGAATCACGGCTTCGCCGTGGACGAGGCCACGCTGCCCGCCGAACTCGAGGTGACCCACCGGAACCTCAACGACGGCACGATCGAGGGCCTGCGGCACCGGTCGGCCCCGGCGGCAAGCGTGCAGTACCACCCCGAGGCCGCCGCTGGCCCTCACGACTCGGCCTACCTGTTCGGGCGATTCCGCGGGATGATGGCCTGAAAACGGGCCTCCGGGCCCGCGACCGAGCGGGCATCCGGCCGCTCCCGAACCTGTTGGCCTGTCTGGCTTTCCGTTCAGTGACCGGGAAGAAACGGTCAGGAAATCCAGGGTTTTTTGACAACTGGCCCCTGCATGCCAGAGTTGGTTGGAGTCGTGGCGTGAGCCGCGACGCCACCACCGACCTCCTCCGGTGGTCCCTTCCGCCCTCTTTTGGAGACCGACACCATGTCGCGGATTTCCGTCCTCTCGCTCTGCGGCGCCGCCGCCATCCTTCTTGTCACCGGGTCGGCCGACGCCGGCCTGCGTCACCGGCATGCCGCCGAGCCGAGCTGCGGCTGCGAGCCGAGCTGCGTCGAGCCGGGCTGCTCGGCCTTCGAACCCACCTGCGGCGCGCTCGAGCCGAGCTGCGGTGCCGACGCCGTCTGCCCGACGAACCCCTGCATCAAGTACCGGCACAAGCACGCCCACCGGCACAAGCACGCCGCCGGCTGCTGCCCCGAGCCGACCTACGAGACCGTCCTGACGCCCACGAGCCCCGAAACCTGCGCCACCGTGGCCGTGCCCGTCTGCCTGCCGGCCTGCTGCCAGGGCTGCCCCTGCGAGACCTCCCGCTGCACGCTCCTCGGCTGCGGCCAGGTGCGGTACGACTACGCCTGCGGCTGCTCGGTGATCGTCCGCTTCCAGAAGAGCGGCGACATCCTCGTGATCTACGAGGGCTTTTAGGTTGAGCGCCCGCCGGGCCATCCGTGGCCCCGGCGGGCTGGGCGGCCCTCCGGCCACCGGCCGCACCTCCGGGCGGCCGTGTTCGTGCGCGATACGGCGGGCGGCGTTCGTTCAGACGAATCCGCGCCGCCGTTTTCGTGCGCGCAGCGGCAATCGGGCTTCCACTGAGTGCATCAATGGACCCGAGCCGCAGCGCCAACGAGCGATCGGTGACCTGCCTCAGCCGCGGCTGCGGCGGAGCCTGGTGAACAGGCTGCGATAGTCGCTCGGCCGGACGCTGAACACCGTCGGCTGCGCTCCGGGATTCGGCGTGGCGAGGTCTTCCTCGATCACCACCATGTCGGAGTCGTCGATCACCTCGACCTCTCCACCGCGAATGTCGTCCGCGTGCGAGACACCGGCCCGCGTCTGGCGGCTGGACTCGGCAGAAACCGATGGCGCATGGTCGCGCGGGTTCGACTCGGCCGGAGCCGACCCGTCGCGAGCGATGCTCGCGAGCACCCGACCGATCGCCTGGCCCTCTCGGCTGGTCACGGTCCGGCGGTCGCTGAAGTCATCGCGACTCGAACCGCGCGGCGTGTCGTCGGGCCGTGCGTCCCGCTCGAAAAAGGCCTCGAACGGATCGGCGGCGTCGCCGAACACGAGTTCAACGTCCGGCCCGCCCCACGGGTCGCCCGGGCCGACCGGGGCCGCGGCGGCCCGGGCTTCGTCGAAGCCGCCCACCTCTACCACGCCGTCGTCCCCGCCGAACTCGATCACACCGAGCCCTTCGCCGTCGAGGTCCTCGACCACCGCCCCGCCGCCCGAGCGCACGGGAAGGTCGGTCGCCGGATCGAGTCCGGCGGGAGCCGGCAGCCGTTGGATCTCCCGCCACGCGGCGGCGATGTCGGCGGAAGTCACCCGCCGCTTGCTCTCCGCCACCAGCACCAGCGCCTGGTCGCAGACCTGGTTGATCAGCCGCGGCACGCCTTCGGTCACCTTGAAGACGGCGTCGTCGCAGCCGTCGGCGAACAGCCGGCACCACTCCATGCCTGCTGCGGCGGTCTGCGTCCGCAGGTAGTCGAGCGTCTCGGCGTGGTCGAGCGGCTCGAGGTAGCCCCGCACGGCTACCCGCTGGGCGAGGCTCTCCATCCGGGGCGTGCCGAGCAGCTGCGGGACGATTTCGACGTGGCACTGCTGACCGGGGCCAGCATCTGCACGCGGCGGGCGCTCTGGCAGTCGATCCTGGCGGCGATCGGCGAGCCCTACCGGGGCATCGATGAGCCCGACCTGCGGATCGCGATCGTGGAGCGGATCCGGGGCCTGGCTGCCGCCGGATCGGGGCTCGTGATCCTGGTCGACGAGGCCCACACGCTACCCACGCGACTGATCGAGGAACTCCGGCTGTTGACCAACATCCCCACGCCGCTGCCGGCGGTGCACATCGTGCTGGCTGGCACGCCGCGGCTCGACGAGCTGCTC
>CAMCPF010000283.1 GCA_945876515.1 Candidatus Kuenenia stuttgartensis | reverse complement strand
AGAGGCCCACCGCACAAAGAGACGACTGCTTATGGCTGCTGCGGTTAGGCCCTGACCAGGTTCACAGATCCCCATCGCAGGGGCCTCTCATCGGCGCCCGCTCATGCAACGCGGACTTGTTGTTTTTACGCCTCACCGCGGCCGCGGTCAAAGCCTCGCCGGCAAACCGGCCTCCGGCTGCTACATTTCCCGCCATGGCAGCCACGAAGTCTCCGATGATGCAGCAGTTCGAGGCGGCCAAGGCCCGCTGCCCTGGCGCGCTCGTGCTGTTTCGGATGGGCGACTTCTACGAGCTCTTCGGTGACGACGCCCGCGCGGCGGCCGCCCTCCTCGACCTCACGCTCACCAGCCGCGACAAGGGGCCCGACGCCCTGCCGATGGCCGGCTTCCCGCACCACCAACTCGACCCGCAGCTCGTCAAGCTCGTGGCCGCTGGCCGCCGGGTGGCGATCTGCGAACAGATTGACGGGCCGGCTTCGTCCGATGGCAAGCCGATGAAGGGCCTGCTCCGCCGCGAGGTGACGCGGATCGTCACGCCCGGCATCGCCGCCGACGAGTCGCTGCTCGATCCGGACCGCTGCAACTTCCTGGTCGCGATTCTCCCGGAGCGCCGCCGGGGCGATGCGGCGAATGACTCCGGGCGAGACGAGGCGGTGGGCCGAGTGGGCCTGGCCTGGATCGACGTGGCCGCGGGGCGGTTCGAGGCGGCGGTGATCCCGCGGGACGATCTGGCCGACCAGCTGCTCAGGCTCGATCCGGCCGAGTGCCTCTGCGCCGATCGCGACCAGCCCGGCGTCGAGGAGCTCGTGAAGGCCGCCGGGGGCAGCCGAGTGGTGACGAGCCGGCCCGACTGGTGGTTCGAGCCGGCCACGGCCGAGGCTGCGCTCGCTCGGGCGCTCGGCGGCCGGCGGCTCGAAGGCTTCGGCTTCGAACCGGCCGACGACGCCCTGGGCATTGCGGCGGCCGGCGGCGTGGTCGCCTATCTGGAAGAGAACGAGCCCGCCGCCGTGGCCAGGATCGACGCCCTCGCGCCCTGGCGGCCGGGCTTGCGGCTGGAGATCGACGAGGCCTCCCGCCGCAGCCTCGAGCTTGTCCGCTCCACGGCCACCGGCCGTCGCGACGGCTCGCTGGCCGGCGTGCTCGACCGAACGAAGACGGCCATGGGCGCGCGGCTGCTCGGCGAATGGATCTCGGCGCCGCTCGTCGACCGGGCCGCGATCATCGATCGCCACGATGCCGTGGCCGCGCTCGTGACCGACGCCTCGCGGGCCGCGCGGCTGGCCGAGCGGCTGGCCGGGATCGGCGACGTCGAGCGGCTCGTGGGCCGCGTGGTCACCGGCCGGGCTGGCCCCCGCGACCTCGAGCGGCTCGGCCAGGCGGCCGCGATCCTCCCCGACGTGCTCGGCCTGCTCGCGGGCGCCGGCGGCCTGCTCGCCGACCTGCGGGAGAGCCTCGATCCCTGCGTCGACATCGCCGCGCGGGTCACCGCCACGCTCCGCGAGGTCTGCCCGGTGTTCGCCCGCGAGGGAGGCTTCATTCGCCCGGGCTTCGATCAGCCGCTCGACGAACTGGCCGAACTCGCCAGCGGCGGCAAGGCCTGGATCACCCGCTACCAGGCCCAGGAGATCGAGCGGACGGGCATCGGTTCGTTGAAGGTTGGCTACAACCGCGTGTTCGGGTTCTTTCTCGAGGTCGGCCGGTCGCACGCGGAGAAGGTGCCACCCGAGTATGTCCGCAAGCAGACGGTCAAGAACGCCGAGCGATACACCACGCCGGAACTCGACGAGCGGCAGCGGCAGGTGCTGGGGGCCGAGGAGGAGGCGATCCGCCGCGAGACCCAACTGCTCGACGAGCTGCGGAGCTTCGTGGCCGGCGAGCGGAGCCGGCTCGACCGGGCGGCCGGGATCCTGGCGATCCTCGACGTGCTCGTGGCACTGGCCGACGTGGCCCGCCGCCGGGGCTGGGTGCGGCCGGAGATCACCGCCGGCGGCGAACTCGAGATCGAGGCCGGCCGGCATCCGGTGCTCGAGGAGATGCTGCCCCCGGGCACGCTCGTGGCCAACGATCTGGTGCTGGCGGCCCGGCCGCCCGACGGCCCGCCGCCGGCCGGCGACGCCCCGGCGATCCTGCTCGTCACCGGCCCCAACATGGGCGGCAAGAGCACCTTCATCCGCCAGGCCGCGCTGATGGTGGTGCTCGCCCAGGCGGGGAGTTTCGTGCCGGCCAAGCGGTGCCGCCTCGGGATAGTGGACCGGCTCTTCGCCCGGATCGGGGCCGGCGACGACCTGGCCCGGGGCGCGAGCACGTTCCTGGTCGAGATGTCGCAGACCGCACGGATCCTGAATCGTGCCACGCCCCGGAGCCTCGTGATCCTCGACGAGGTGGGCCGGGGCACGAGCACCTTCGACGGCCTGGCGATCGCCCAGGCGGTGGTGGAGCACCTTCAGGGCAGTGTCGGCTGCCGCACGCTCTTCGCCACCCACTATCTCCAGCTCGCGGAACTCGCGCGGCTGCCGGGCGTGGGCAACGCCCAGGTGCTCGTCAAGCAGCACCGCGACGAGCTCGTCTTCCTGCATCAGGTGACGGCGGGCGCCGCCGACAAGAGCTGGGGCGTACACGTGGCCCGGCTAGCCGGCGTGCCCACGAAGGTGATCGAGCGGGCCCGCGACCTCCTCCTCGCGCTCGAGAGCGACGCGGCCGCGGCCCCGAAGCCCCGCCGCAAGCCGGCGGCGACCGAACAGAAGTCGCTGTTTGAGTAGCCGAGCGCTACCCTAAAGAACCGCCGCCTGGCCAGACGGCCGCTCATCACGCTTCCGGCACGAGGGAGGAATGACGATGAAACGGACCATCGAGGGCTCGATCGCCGCGGTGCTCGGCTGGCTGGCGTTCACCACGGCCGGCCCGGCGTGGGCTCAGGTTCATTACGACCCGGACACCGGCTCGCCCTGGAAGGAACGGGCCGAAGGCGGGCCGGACGCCGAGGTGCCCGGCTGGTTCTACAACCTCGGCGTCACCGGCATGCGGGCCGAGCTGGTGGCGGATGAGCCCACCGCGCTCGTCGTCCGTCACGTGTTTCCGGGCACCATCGCCAACGGCCAGGTCGAGGTGGGAGATGTGATCGTCGGCGCAGGCGGGAAGCCGTTCGAGGTGCCGCACCGCAATGGCTACGGCGAAGCGGTCTTCGGGGGCCACGGCCCGATCATGGACTTCGCCGACGCCCTCGAGGCCTGCCAGGGCCAGAAGGCCGACGGCACGCTGAAGCTTTCCGTCCGCCGCCATGGCACGGTGAAGGAGCTCTCCCTCGGCATTGGAAAGGCCTACGGCAGCTACGCGGCCAACTTTCCCGCCAACTGCCCCAAGTCGGAGAAGATTCGCGGCGAGTTGCTCGAACTGCTCGCCCGTGGGCAGAGCCCGGACGGCTCGTTCGGCGACGTCCTCGCCGACATGTACGCGCCGCTCGCCCTCCTGGCCAGCGGTGAACCACGGTTCATGCCTGCCGTCACGCGAGCCATCGACCGGATCGCGCGGGAGGCGGCCCTCAACCACGCCGATGACGCGCTGATCAACTGGCATTTCATGAGCTGGGCGATCACCGCCAGCGAGTATTTCCTCGCCACCGGCGACCAGCGGATCCTCCCGACCATCCAGAAGCTCCACGACCGGATCGCCGCCAGCCAGTACATCGACATGTCGCAGATCAATCCGCTGGCGAAGGAGAGCCACCCGGATTCCTATCCCAAGGGGCCTCGAGACTCCCACGGCGGCTGGGGCCACAACCCCGGCTTCGAGGGCTACGGCCCCATCGCGATGATCACCGGCCAGGGGGCCCTCGCCTACGCCCTGATGCAGCGCTGCGGAATCGAGGTCGATCGCCCGAAGCACGACGCCGCCTACGGCTTTCTCGACCGCGGCACGGGGCCCAACGGGTATGTCTGGTATGGCGACAGCCTTGGCGGCGGCCCGGATGGCTGGGCCGACATGGGACGGACCGGAGCCGCCGCCCTCGCGAACAGCCTCGCGCCCTACCCTGAGCCGGTGTATCGGCGACGGGCGCTCGCCCACGCCCAGGTCATGGGCAGGCACCCGCAGAGCTTTCCCGACACCCACGGCTCACCCATGATGGGCATGGTCTACGAGGCGCTCGGCGTGAACCTCGATCCCCCGAGCTTCCGCAGCGTCATGGATGCGAACCGCTGGTGGTTCACGATGGCGCAGTGTCCCGACGGCACCTTCTACTACCAGCCCAACCGCGACAACGCCGGCTACGGCGACACGAATCGCGTCATGGCGACCGCGGTCGTCGCCCTGATCTACTCGATCCCGCGGCAGAGCCTGACCATCACGGGCAAACCCCCTGCCGGCCCCCGCGGCAAGCGTCCCCAACCAGCAGTCGAACGGCCCTCGCGCTAGCCGCACTGGTTCATCTTGTCCCGCGGGGTGCCGGCGGCCACGAGCTCGGGCTTCAGCCGCGGCGCGGAGATCGTCATGTCGTCGGGGGCGAGCGTGACCGGGATGCTCTTGTAGCCCGGGGTCCGCGAGAGCGGATCGGCCGCCTTGGGCACGAGCACGTTGCTCTCGGGGTAATACATCGCCAC
>CAMCPF010000282.1 GCA_945876515.1 Candidatus Kuenenia stuttgartensis | reverse complement strand
CGGCGACACGGCACGGGCAGCCCCGAGCCTTGCGCGCGACAGGCCCCTACCAGCGGTACTCGGTGCCGATGTTGGCACCGTGGAGGAACAGCCCGCCGTTGTCGTTGATCCCAGTGCCGGCCCCGGCGGCGGTCGCGAAGTCCCACTGGTTCGGAGCCAGGGCGGCGCCGGTGAGCCAATACAGGTTGTATCCCGCCCGCAGGCCCCAGCGGTCGGTGAGCCGGTAGATGAGCGTGCCATTGAGGCCGCCGATGAACCCGACGCCGCCGGTGCTCGCCGACTCGGCCGGCCGCTCGAGGCCGGAGATCGTGCCCACGATCGGGTCGGCCGACTGGTAAGCGGAGGTGCCGCACAGCGCCGTCTTCCACCAGCCTTCGACCGCCCAGCGGTCCCACTGGCGGCGGCCCCGCATGCCGAGCTGGGCGCCGAAGTAGTTGGTGCTCGTGCGAACCGTGTAGTTCGCGGGCTCCGGCGGCGAGCAGCAGAGGACGTTCAGGTTCGCCGTCTCGTTGAGGCCGGCCCACACGAACCCGGCGAGCCAGTCGATGCAGTGGCAGTTCCGCTTGCAGCGGGTCAGGCCACACCAGTCGGGCCCGCACTCCTCGCAGCAGTCGTAGCAGAAGACGTTGGCCTCGGCGATGTTGAGCGTCGAGGCGTAGGTGCCGCGGACCTGCTCGGCGTCATTGAAGTTGTTGACGGCCAGGCCGAGCGGCGGGGGCAGTTCGAGGTTGTCGGGCCCGTTCACCGTCGCGTCACCGAACATCCCGTAGATGCCGGTGTAGCCCACCTCCCAGCCGACGTGATCGTTGATGAACTGACCGTAGAACAGCCGGACGCCGGTGCCGATCCCCGGCTGGAGATCCTGGGCCGTCATCACCGGGAGGTTCGTGTCGGCGTTGTAGACGAGCGGCGCGTTGCCGATCTGGGCGTTTCGCTGGAGAAACAAGACGTCGAAGATCGCGTAGTGGCTCCAGCCCGGGCAGCAGGAGCAGCAGCAGCGGCGGAGCTCCTCCATGCAGGCGTCGTCGGGAAGGTCCTGGGTGAGGACCTCGCCAGGCGTGAAGGCGGGCACGCTCGCCTCCGTCGGCACCCCTGGCTCTTCAGCCACGGACGTGACCGTGACCAGCAACGCGATCACCGCCGCGGCAGCCACTACGCCTCGCCGCCCTGATCCGGTCGCCCCGAAACGCCCCATGCTTAACCCCCTGGCATCCCCTTCCGGTCGATCGCTACGATCGCCACGCTCAAGGGCTATCGGTCGTCGGCCGCTCTCGCGCTCAGGTGAGAAAGTGACTGCGGAGCCGAAACAAACACCCCGCCAGCCACCCCAGGACAGGCCGCTGCCGGTTGCGTTGAGTTTGCGGACTGAGCCGTGAAGCCGGCCTATTTGCCGGCCGCCGCGGCCTCGAGGGCGTAGCCGGCGGCCGGGGTGCCGTCGTCGGCCAGCTTGCCCGCCGCCCAGAGGATCCCGCGGGAGACGAGGTCGAGATAGCGGTCGTCGCCCACCGTGTCGTTGTTGTGGCCCAGCGACGTGCTGAAGATCCGGGTCTTGTTCGGGCCGTACTCGTTCACCCACGCGACCACGGCCTTGGCCTCGCCCGGCTGGGCGTCGGGCTTGTTCTTAGGGGCCGGCAGCGACTGCACGCCCATCGCCAGCGGCTTCGCCGAAGGCATCACCTGGATGTTGTTGTAGAGCTCCTCGTTGATCGTGGTCCAATCGGCGAGGCCCTTGGTGATCGGGTGGTCGGAATAGTCCACTGCGATCGGGAACTGCGGGCCGTGACCGGTGGACTGCAGCCCGATCATCTCGTACCAGCCGGCGTTGTCGGCCCCGGCCTCGACGGGCTTGCGGAACTCACCCCAGCGGTAGGAGTGCATCGCGCAGTGGATGTTGACCGCCGGCTTGCCGGCCCGGTGGGCGTCGAGGATCCGCTTCACGTACGGCCCGTCGGTAACATCGGCCGAGCACTCGTCGTGCAGGATCACGTCGTAGCCGTTGGCCCAGCCATCCTTCTCGTAGACCTCGAACCTCGCCTTCGTGGACCGATCGGGATTGTAGTCCACCGTCACGTTGGCCCGGATCCGTTCCTCGATACCCCCCTCGAGCAGCTTGGTCTGCGTGGCATAGTCATGGCAGCAGCCGCCGGCCACGAGCAGCACCTCGAGCGGCTTGGGGTCGGCGGCCTGGGCCGCGACGGTGGCGAGGGCGAGGACGAATGCGAGACGGGTGACGAGTGGCATGGGGTGGTCTCCGGAAGGGGAGTGGGAATCGTACCATCCCGCGGCTCGGGGCTGCCCGTGCCATCTCGCCTGGCGCTCGGGCGGACCTACCGCGCACGGGCTCGGGGCTGCCTATGCCATGTCGCCGGACGCTCCCTGCGGCCATCCTGGCCTCCGGTCGCTCCGTGCCAGCTCGCTTTCGGCATCCTGCCTGCGCTCGCTGCCAAGGCCGGCTCCATTGGCACAGGCAGCCCCTCGCGGTCCGTTGATTCGCAGCGGGGTTCGCGGTTTGTCGCGGTCGCCTACCGCGGGTCGGTGACCGTGCCGGCGAAGAGCACGGCGCCCGTGCCTCGCTCCACCACGGCCCAGGCGAATGGGTGGTCGGCCTTCACGGCGAGTGGCTCCTCGGGAATCACCGCGGCTCGCGTGGCCACGATCACACCAGTTGCGGCGGCCGCCTCGGTGCCCTCCTCCGAGACCTCCACGAATCCCTCGTGGACGACGTCCGACACGAAGAGGTCACGGCTGCCGTCCATGCCCGAGAGGTCGGCTTCACCCGCCACGAAGGCCTGCTTCATGCCGAGCGCCTTGAGCGCGGCAGAGAGCGAGAGCGGCTTGCGGGCTGTCCACTTGGGCAGGGACAGGATGACCGGCCGCTGCCGGACGCCGCCGGCGGGGTTCCAACTCGCTCGCCAGTCGCCCTTCATGCCGCCGAGCACGGTGCCAAGGCCGCCGATCTTCGCCGGCACGACGAGCACCATCGCCAGCCGGCCGCCGGCGTAGGGGATCTCGCAGACGGTGGCGGCCGCGTCGCCTTCGCCCACCGTTCCCGCGACCATCTTTCCCGAGGCGTGCATGAACGGCACCTCCGCCTTGTCGCCGCCGGTGAGCGTGAAGGCCTCGGGCCGCGTGGCCGACTTTTGGAACGGCGTCGCCCACGGGGCCTTCATGTAAATCGCGTTGGTGAGCACGAGCCGCGTCAGCGGAGTGATCGTGCCCGACTTCAAGAGTTCGGGGATCTTTTCGGCCGTGTGCTCGCCCACCCAGGCGTTGATCTCGCGCCGGGCGTCCTCGGGCTGGCCCGCGAAATCCACGATCCCCGCCGCGGCTCCAAACTTCTCCTCGAGCAGATCCGTAAAGCCCGCCTCGAGGGCCTTGCCCCGCTGCGCCCAGATTCGGTTGGCGACGTCGAGCTTGATCGTGTCTCCCTTGGCCTCCGCCAGCAGCTTCCGGAGTTCGGCGGCGGCGGCGGCGATCTGCTCGCGATCGTCGGCCACCCCGAGCACGCCGGCGATCTCCGCGGCCGTCTCCCCCTTCGCCCCGGCATGCGTCATCGCCAGCGCTTCCCAGACGCTCGCCGGCGAGAGGATCGCATTGCCATCCCCCGAGGCCCGCACGAGTTCCCAGGAGAGCTTCGCCGTGCCGGTGGCCGCCTCGACGGCCGAGCCGGGCGGCGGGGGCGGCACCGAGATGGTGGGCGGATCGGCGTGGACCGCGGCGGCGGAGAGCAGGCCAAGGACGGCGGACACGCGGACGAGCGAACGGATCATGGCAAGGCTCCTGGTGAAACGGCTCCGGACGACTTCCCGGGGACTCTCCCCTTTCCCCTAGCAGGGCAGCTCCCGGCGTCGGGTCATTCGATCTCCAACTTCACGAGCATCTCGTCGAGGCCGCGCCGGGCCTGCTGCTCCTTGTCCTGCAGTTCGGCGATCTCCTTGCGGAGCGCCTCGACGCGGTCCTCCTGGGCGGCGAACTTCTGCACGTAGCGGGTGTAGAGGTCGCTCGCCCGGTCGAGCTGGGCCATGTTCTGCCGGATCCGCTCCTGCTCCTGGCCGACGGCCTGGATCTCCTGCTCGCGACGGCCCCGCTCCCGGGCGAGTCGCTCGATCTCCCGCTTCCGCTCGATCACGTCGACGAGCGCCCGCTTGACCGCCGGGCTCGTCACCTTGGCGTTCGAGTAGACGAGGATCGCCCCGTCGTCGAGGTTCGTGAGCGCCACCTGCTGGGAGACCACCCGCTCCTCGGCCACGACGAGCGAGGCCGGCTTGCCGGGCTCGGCCTCCACGGCGAACCGATAGCGGTCGCGGGTCTTCTCCGCCGCCTGCTCGGGCTCCACGAGCACCCAGCCGTCCTCCAGGGGATGCTCGACGAGCAGCTTCACGGCGTCGCTGCCCGAGTTCTTCACCTCGAACGCCTTTCGCCGAGCCTGCTTGCGGGAGACGACGAGCGTGCCCTTCACGAGCCTCACGCTCACGAGCTCCTCGGGCCTGAGCTCGAACCGCGGGGACACCTCGACGTCGAGATCGACCGCGTAGGTGATGAGCCGGCTCGAGCCCGCGGGCAGGTCCTCGATCCGGGCGTCGCCGGCCTAGGCGCC
>CAMCPF010000281.1 GCA_945876515.1 Candidatus Kuenenia stuttgartensis | reverse complement strand
CCGCGACCGCGTGTTCGCCGCCGAGTTCGCCGCGATCAAGGGAACCTCGATCGACTACGCCGTGCTGGAGCACGCCGCGGATGTGGCCGTGATCGAGGCACCGTTCGGCTGGGACGACCTGGGGGGCTGGTCGGCCGTGGCCCGGCAGCGGGCCGCAGACGCCGAGGGCAACACCTTCATCGGCCGCCACCGCCGCCGGAGGCTTCTCTTTGAACCGGGCCACGGTGTGGGCCGGCGCCTCGCCGGGGCCGACCGGCAACGGTTCGCCCTGTTGGATGTAGCCGAAGCTCTCGGCCGGATAGGTCGGGCGGATGCCGAAGGTCACAAGCCTGCCGGGCGCGGCGGCCACGAGTGACTCCGCCTGACGGATCGCCCCCCGAAACTTATCGGCCGGCCGGATCACGTGGTCGGAGGGCATGACCGCCATCGTGGCGTCGGGGTCGTGGCGGGCCACGAGCAGGGCGGCCAGGCCGATGCAGGGGGCGGTGTCCCGTTTGCAGGGCTCACCCACGAGGCCCGTCTCGGGTACCCCCGGCAGTTGCCGGCGAACGGCGTCGAGCAGCCGCGCGGCGGTGACCACCATCGTCCGCTCCGGCGGCACGAGCGTGTCGAGCCGCGTGACGGTGTCTTCGAGGAGGGTTCGCTCGCCGGCCAGCGGCAGCAGTTGCTTGGGGAGGGCGGCCCGGCTCGCCGGCCAAAACCGGGTTCCCGATCCACCGGCCATCACGATCGCGTGGAGCATGCTCGTCTTGAACTCCTGAAAGGAAGAAGTACGTGGCTGTCGGCAGCCGCGGGATCAGCCCCCGCGCACCCAGAACCAGAACAGCAGGGCCAGCAGCGGGAAGCCCACGAAGATCACACCGTAGGTGAAGAGCGTGGTCCAGAGGTGGGTCGGCCAGCGTGCCATGCGGTCTCTCGGTTGGGGCGGATTGTCAGGCTGTGCGAACGGCCCGGATGGTCACGGGGATCTCGAGCGGCTCCTCGGCCGGCTCGGAGAGCCGGCACTCCGCCCGGACGCCCCACGGCAGGATCTCCGCCGCCGTCACCTCGGCCTCGACGAAGTCGCAGTCCGTGGTGACCTCGACGGTCGGGAGCGTGGCGAACGCGGGGCAGAAGCCGACGTGGGCGTGGCCCGTGCGGCTGCCGGCGGCGATCGAGAGCATCACCTGCCCGCGCACGCACTCCTCGCCGGCCGCCGTCTCATACCGCTCGAGCCGTTGCCGCCAGCGATCCGGTAGGCCGGCCGACCAGCCAGCGGTGCCGTGCTGCCAGCCGGACGGGCTTGGCACCGCCTCCTCCATGTGACCCGCGACATCGACAGCAGGCCGCGGAGCTGCCTCGCCACCGAGCCCGCTGGTCGGGCGGAAGCCGCGTAGCCGCCAACCAGCCGCGGGACGGAGGGCGGCCACGAGCGCCACCGCCGTGGCGGCGAGACCCGCGGCCCGAGTCGGCCAGGCGACCGCCGGAGCCAGGGGCGCGACGGCCAAGGCCGCGGCCACGAGACCGCTGCGGGCGAGTCCGACAGTCCGACGATCCCCGCCCAGCCGGGCCGCCGCCTCGACCGCGAGGAGAAGCGGGATGCCCGCGACGCTGACGGCCCAGGGAACCGCAGCCGACGGCACCGTGGCAAAGCCCCCGCCCAGCCGCCGCAGGAGCAACGTCGCTCCCGCCGCGGCAACCGCAATCCCCAGGGCCGCCGCCAAGGCTGCGCTCCCCTGAGCCAACAGACCGGTGACTCGGTCCGCCGAGCCCGGCAGGGCCGCTGCCCCGGCGAGGGCCGGGGTTCCTGGCAACGAGCGGCCTGCCGTCATGAACGCCTCAGGCCACTGCCCCGGCCGTGCGGGCCGCTTGGGCCAGTGACTTCGCCTTGTCGGTCTTCTCCCACGGGAACTCGTCGCGGCCGAAGTGGCCCCCGGCCGCCGTGCGACGGAAGATCGGCCGCCGCAGGTCGAGGTAGTCGATGATCCCCCGCGGAGTCAGCGGGAAGTGTTCGCGGACGAGGTCGCAGAGCCGCTCGTCCTCAACCTTGCCCGTGCCCTCGGTGTCCACGTGGACGCTGACCGGCTCGCTGACGCCGATCGCGTAAGCGAGCTGCACCTCGCAGCGGTCGGCGAGGCCGGCCGCGACGATGTTCTTGGCCACGTGCCGGGCCATGTAGGCCGCCGAGCGATCGACCTTCGTCGGATCCTTGCCCGAGAACGCGCCGCCGCCGTGGCGGCCCCAGCCGCCGTAGGTGTCGACGATGATCTTCCGGCCGGTCAGGCCGCAGTCGCCGTGGGGACCACCCACCACGAACCGGCCGGTGGGATTGATGTGGTAGGTGATGTCGCTCGTGTCGAGGTTCTGCGGCAGGAGCGGCTTGACGATCTTCTCGATCACGAACGCCCGGATCGCCTCGTTGGAGACGTGGGGCGCGTGCTGCGTCGAGACGACGACCGTGTCGATCCGGATCGGCTTGTCCCCCTCGTACTCGACTGTCACCTGGCTCTTGGAGTCGGGCCGCAGCCAGTCGACCTCGTTCTTCTTCCGAGCCTCGGTCAGCCGGTCGAGGATCCGGTGCGACAGCGCGATCGGCAGCGGCATCAACTCCGCGGTCTCGTTGCAGGCATAGCCGAACATCAGCCCCTGGTCGCCGGCGCCCACGTCCTTGCCCGTCGTGGCATCCTCGTTGACGCCCATCGCGATGTCCGCGCTCTGCTTGCCGACCGCCACGAGCACCGAGCAGGTGTCGGCGGCGATCCCCATCTCGTCGTCGGTGTAGCCCACCTCACGGATCACGTCGCGGACCACCTGCTGGTAGTCGATCGTGCCCTTGGACGTGATCTCGCCGGCGATCACGGCCAGGCCGGTCGTGACCATCGTCTCACAGGCGACGCGGCTGTGGGGATCTTGGGCGAGGTAGGCGTCGAGCACGCCGTCGGAGATCTGGTCGGCCAGCTTGTCGGGGTGGCCCATGGAGACGGATTCGCTGGTGAACAGATACTTGCCTTGTGCCACGGCTGGAGCCTCGTGCTGATGGGGATCTGAACAGGGAAGACCGAGCCGCATGCCTGCCGCCCGGACGGGATCTGATTATGGGCCATGGGGTCCGAGATCGGCAACCGGCGCCTCTCCGCACACCTGCTCGAGCACGAGCCTCGCGGTGGCGGCCGTAGCGCCCCTCTGGCTGGCGACGACCGCGGCGGCACGGTGGCCAAGGCCCTCGGCCCAGGCGGGCTCGGTCAGGCAGCGACCCACGAAGGCGGTGAGCGCGGGGCCGTCGTCCACCACGATCGCGGCGTCGGCCGCGAGCATTCGGCCCACCTCAGCGTGGAAGTTCCTGGTGTGCGGGCCGAACGAGACGGCCGCCCCGTAGGCCGCCGGCTCGAGCATGTTCTGGCCGCCGCGGCTACCGTCGAGGCTGCCCCCGACGAAGGCGATCGCCGCGTTGCCCCACCACGCGCCGAGCTCACCGGTGGTGTCCACCAACAGCACGCGGGCAGCTGGGTCGATACCGTCGGCCTCGAGCCGACTGCGGGCCTGCCAGCGGAGCCCGAGCGAGTCGAGCATGGCGGCGACCTCGGCCGTGCGCTCGACGTGCCGCGGCACGATCACCAGCCGCAGCGCGGGGTGCGGCTCGCGGAGCGCGAGAAACGCCTCGGCCGCGAGCCGCTCCTCCGGAGCCTGGGTGCTGCCGGCCAGGAACACGACGTCGTCGGCCGCGAAGCCGGCCAGCTGCCGCAAGCGTCGCACGTCGGCCGCCTCTCGATCACCGCGGACGCCGTCGAACTTCATCGACCCGGCCACGCGAACGTCGGCCGCCCCGAGCGCCGCGAACCGGTCGGCGTCGGCCTGCGACCGGGCGCTCACCACCGTGACGCGGCCGAGCATCCGGCGGACGAGCGGCCGGATCCGCGAATAGCCCCGGGCGCTTCGCTCGCTCATCCGCGCGTTGGCGACCACCACCGGGATGCGCCGCCGGGCGATACCGGCGAGCAGATTGGGCCAGAGTTCGAGCTCGCCGAGCACGACCGCGACGGGCTGGATGCGATCGAGCACGCGGTCCACTGCCCAACTGAAGTCGAGCGGGCAAGGGAACGTGCGGTTTGGGCCGAACCGCTTGGCCGCCACTTCGAGCCCCGTCGTGGTGGAGCTCGAGATCACGCACTCGATCCGCTGGCCGGCATCGGCTGCCTGCCGCGCGAGCTCCGTGGCGAGCGCCGCCAGCAACTGCACCTCTCCGACGCTCACTCCATGCAGCCAGATCCGGTTCACGCCCGGCTCCGGAGCCGGGATCTCCACGCTCCCCGTAAACCGTTGCCACGGCGCCGCCACCGGCCGCCCGCCCGACACCCGTCGCCAGACGACCCAGGGCAGGGCGACGAGGGCGACCAGCAGATAGATGACGTTCAAGAGCATCCCGTTCAGTCTAGGTTCATCACTCGTAATGGTGTGGCTTGCGGGAAACCGTGACATCGCACCCGTGGCGTCTGGTGCGGGGCTCGGGGTGGCCCATGCCCTCTCGCTACACGTTCACTCCGGCCCTCCAGGCCTCCGTTCACTGCGTGTCCGCTCGCTTCGGCATCCTGCCTGCGCTCGCTTCCACAGCTCGCTCGAGGGCACGGGCAACCCCTCGCA
>CAMCPF010000280.1 GCA_945876515.1 Candidatus Kuenenia stuttgartensis | reverse complement strand
CATCACCGCAATCCGCGGCCGCACGAGCCGCGAGCCATCGGCGAGCGCGGCCGCGAGTCCGCGCGGGGCATCCGCCGCGAGCACGGCCGGCGCGACGGCGACCCCAGCGGTCGCGAACTCGGCGGCGACGGGGGGCGGCGTCATGCGGGCACCCCCCTGCGCCGGGCGAAGGCCGTGGGCTGCGGGGCGACACGCGCCGCCGCCGGCACGGTGCCCGCCGCGGTCAGCGCCAGGGCGACGCCGGCACCCAAGATCACCATCCCGAGCACGGCGTGTGTGGTGACGATCACGGCGCCCGGGCCACTGCGGGCGACAATCGGTTCGGCCATGCGCCACGCATCAGGCAGGATCGCCGACGGCACGCCGTACTTCGCGATCCAGGTTCCGACGCCCAGGGCCAACTGGCAGGTGACGAGCCCGCAGGCGATCAGCCCCCAGCGGCTCGCACCGCGGTTGCCACCGCCGCGGGTCGCCAGAAACGCCGCCACCGCGAGACCGGCGACCACCAGACCGACGGCCACATGCGTGCCCACGAGCGCGTGGAACACCCGCGGCGGCGTAGCCGGGTCGAGGTGTCGGAGTTGGGCGCCCGCAACGAGTTGGGCATAGGCGGCGACCGGCACGGCAGCGCAGAGCCCGCCTGCGACCCGGGGCACCGTCAGGTCGCCCGTCCGTCGCGTGAGCACCGCCAGCGCCACGGCCACCGCGAAGAAGAGCGGCCCCGTGCAGGCGTGAATCTTGGCGACGGTCGTGTCGTCGAGCAGCACCCGAGCTCCACCCAGGCAGCCCTGCACGACCACGAGCACCACCGCGGCCACCGTTAGCCACCGCACCGTCGGGCCCACGGGAGACCGCCAGGCCAGGGCCGCGAGCGCGAGCGTGATCAGGCCCACCAACGCCCCCAGCAGCCGGTGCCCGTGCTCGAGAAACAGGTCCCACGGCCCGCCCAGCCACTCGGCAAGCGGGAACAGGAACATGTTGTGCCCGTAGGTGGCCGGCCAGTCGGGCACCGCCATCGCCGCCTCGTAGGTGGTCACGAGCGCCCCGAACGAGAGCAACACCGCCGTCACCGCTACCAGCAGGCAGGCGACGAGATGAGGCCAATTCCACGAGCGAAAGCCAACGCCCCAAACCCCCGAAGCGGGAGCCGGACGGGGGTCGCGCGCAGCCGCCGGCGCATTTCGACTGCCTGCGTTAGTGAACCATGCCCATGGAGCAAGCATTGTCGAAATCCGCCGGCGGCGAGCACGTGCCCCCGGCCGGCGGGTAGTTGGGGACAGGGTTCCTAGTGCGATGCCGCCGCGGCCGCAGCCGCTGCCGCGTTCGGAGGGTCGGTCTGCATGAGGTGATCCTTATCGTCGACGCCCGGCACGGAGTATTCATACGGGCCGCGATAGACGACCGGCTGGAAGTCGAAGTTGCCGTGGCCCGGCGGGCTCGGCGCCGTCCACTCGAGGCCATTGGCGTTCCACGGATTCCGGTCGGCGACGGGGCCGAAGAACATGCTCCAGAAGAAGTTGATCGCGAAGATGATCTGCGTCGCCACCATGCCGATGGCGCAGTAGGTCATGAAGGCGTTCATCGGCTGGAGGTGGTGGAAGGTCTGGTAGTGGTAGGCGTCGGCCAGTCGCCGCGGGAAGCCCACCGCCCCGAGGATGTGCATCGTGAAGAAGGTGCCGTTCAGGAACAGGAACGTGAGGAAGAAGTGCACCTTACCCCAGAATTCATTCATCGTTCGCCCGAACATCTTGGGATACCAGAAGTAGATGGCCGCCCAGACTCCCATCGCCGTGCCCGCGAACAAGACGTAGTGGAAGTGGGCCACGATGAAGTAGGTGTCGTGGATGAAGATGTCCACCGGGGTGGCCGCCATGAAGATCCCCGACAGTCCGCCGATGATGAACATCGAGACGAATGACAGGGCGAACAGCATGGCGGTCGTGAACTGGATCTTCCCCCCCCAGACCGTTCCCAGCCAGTTGAAGGTCTTCACCGCGCTCGGCAGGGCGATCATCATGGTCGAGACCATGAAGGTGATGCCGAGAGCCGGGTTCATGCCCGACATGAACATGTGGTGGCCCCAGACGATGAAGCCGAGGCCGGCGATGCCGGCGATCGAGTAGACCATCGGCCGGTAGCCGAACAGCGGCTTGCGGGCGAAGCAGGTGAGGATGTCGCTGACCATGCCCATCGCCGGCAGGATCATGATGTAGACCGCAGGGTGGCTGTAAAACCAGAACAGGTGTTGCCAGAGCAGCGGCTGCCCGCCGCCGGGCCCCGGCACGGCGTTGTTGACGATGTTGCCCTCGGGCGAGAAGAAGCCGGTGGCAAACATCCGATCGGCCAGTTGCATGAAGCCGGCGGCCGTGAGCACCGGCAGGGCGAAGGCCTGGAGCACGGCCGTGATGAACATGGCCCAGATCGTCATCGGAAGGCGAAACATCGTCATGCCGGGAGCCCGCATGAGGATGATCGTGGTCATGTAGTTGACGCTGCCGAGCATCGAGGACACGCCCACGAAGGTCAGGCCGATCAGCCAGAGCGTCTGCCCCCAGCCGCTGCCGGGCGCAGAGGCGACGTTGGTGGAGAGCGGCGGGTAGCTCGTCCAGCCGCCGGCGGCCGCGCCCCCTTCCACGAAGAAGCTTGCTCCGAACGCGATGAAGGCGGGCCACATGAACCAGTACGACAGCATGTTGAGCGTCGGAAAAGCCATGTCATCCGCCCCGATCATGAGCGGGATCAGGAAGTTGCCAAAGGCGCCGGCGAGGATCGGGATGATCACCAGGAAGATCATGACCGTGGCGTGCATGGTGAAGAGCATCGTGTAGAACTCGGGCGCCATCTGCCCGCCCTCCTGGGCGAACAACTTGCCCACCACCGGCACGTCGGACCACGGCCAGGCCACCTGCCACCGCACGGCGAGCGCGAGCAAGCCGCCGATCAAAAACCAGAGCAGTGTCGAGAACAGGAACTGCAGGCCGATGACCTTGTGGTCCTTGGAGAACACGTAGGTCGAGATAAAGGTCGAGAGCGACCCGGTCTTCTTGACCGGGGCGTGACCGTGATCAGTCGTGGTGGGGACGGTGACGGTGCTCATGGCAGGTCTCCGGATAGCGGGCGGTAGATCGGGGAGGAGTGTGGAGGTTTAGGTCAGTTGGCGACGATCTCGCCGGTGACCTCGGCGACGGGCTGCGTGGAATTTTGCTCGGCGGTCTTCCGCTCAAGCCAGGCGTCGAACTCGGGCCGGGTCACGAACGTGATCCGACCCTTCATTTTGTAGTGGCCCCAGCCGCAGAGTTCGGCACAGACGATGTCCCAACTGCCGGTCTCGGTACCCTTAAACCAGACGGGAATCTTCATGCCCGGCACGGCGTCCTGCTTGATCCGCAGATTGGGCAGGAAGAAGCTGTGGAGCACGTCCATGCTCTTGAGCTGCACGAGCACCTCCTCGTCCACCGGCAACGTCAGGTCGTTGACCAAGTGCAGGTCGTCGGGCGTTCCCAGCAGCCCGTCGTTGCCGGGATACCGGAGCCGCCACTCGAACTGCCGCGCGACCACCTCGACCGTCGGCGGCATGTCAGGCCGCCGCATCTTCACGTTGGCCCAGGCGTTCATTTGGTAGATGGCCAAAAACAGCAACGTGGCCGCAGGAATGATCGTCCAGACCACCTCCAAGGTGTGGCTGCCGTGGATGTAGGTCGCCTTCTCGCCCTCTCGGACCGACGCGTCGTACTTCCACATAAACCAAAAGAGCAGCACCTCGGTCGCGACGAATACGACGCCCGTCAGGGCGAGGATGAAGTAGAAGAGCGAGTCGATCTCATGACCGTGGGCCGAGACGTCCTTCGGCAGCCAGACGTTGATCGAGGGGGCGACGGCGAAGGTCGCCACACCGAGCACCGGCACGGCGAGGAACAAGAGGGCCCAGAACATCCCGGCCAGTCGCTTCATCGATCAGTTCCCCTCGCTTGCTGAGGTCGCCTTACTTGCCACCAGCCCGCCCACGCTGCTCGGCTGCACCGCAACGGCCCGGTCCGCGCCGAGTTCGCCGTCCATCTCGTAGGGCAGCGAGCGGACGTAGTTGACGATGTGCCAGATGTCCTCCGGCGCCACGGTTCCCTTGGCGGCGGGCATCGGCGCTCCGTTGATGCCGGCATGAATCCGGTAGTAGATGTCGAGCGGCCGGCGGCCGCCACGATAGATGCCATGCCGCAGATTTCGCGGCGGGATCGTCCGGGGCTTGAGGGCATCGCCGGCGAGCACCTCGCGGAACTCCGACGCCCAGCGACGCTCGGCGGCGTCCGCGTCGCCCCCGTCCAGGGCCGTCAACTTGGTCTCGATCTTGACGATATTCTTGTTCCAGTCGTCGTAGTCGTTGGCCTGACCGTCGCCGAGCGCCGTCACGCCGTGGCACTTGACGCAGTTAGCCTTATCGCCATGAAACAGCTCGCGGCCCTTGGCGATCGAGGCCGCCAGGTCGATGTCGGCGGCCATCTCGGGCACCTCGATCAGCTCCTCCTCCGCGGAGGCCCACTTCGCGGCCACGGGCTCGAGGATTTCCCCGACGAGAAACTCACGGGTCTCCGGCAGCTTACCCTCGTCCTCGTCGTCGAGTTCGAAGAAATACTGCATCAACGCGATCTCAGTCTCCC
>CAMCPF010000279.1 GCA_945876515.1 Candidatus Kuenenia stuttgartensis | reverse complement strand
ATCACGCCGGCGCTCGTGCCGGTGGCGACCACGTTCCAGGATCCGGGGTTCGAACTGGCCAAGGCGGTGGACAACGACCCCAACACGGGCTGGACCACGAGCGGCCAGCCTGGGCTCGATCAGGCTGCCGTGTTCGCCTTCGACAAGCCGGTGGGCTTCGCTGAGGGCACGCTGCTGACGGTGGAACTCAAGTTTGAGGCCAACCAGCCTGGGCTGGCGCGGCTGCGGCTGGCGGCAACCACCGAGCCCGCCCGCGCCCGGCTCACCGACGCCGCGGCGCCGCAGGCTGTCCGTGAGATCGCGGCGCTGCTCGAAGCCACCAGGACCGCAGGCCAGGACGAGGCGACGTCGCGGGAGATGCTTGCCTGGCTGGGCCGGGTCGATGCCGAGGCGGCCCGCGTCGTCGCCGACTTGGCTGCCATCGACGCCCGCGAGCCAAAGCCCGCCCTCGTGAAGGTCTACTCCGCTACGAACGGCGCCTGGGTGATCACGGGCAACTCGCAGGGCGTGAAGCCGGGCAGCCAGGACGTGTTCGTGCTGGGCCGCGGCGAGGTGAGCCGCAAGCAGGGCAAGGCCGTGCCGGGGTTCGTCCTGGCCGCGATCGCGGCCGACGAGGCCGAGCCGGCGCTGCTCACGGGCTCCGACGGCAAGCCGCTGGCCGACTCGCGGCTGGGCCTGGCGAGCTTCCTCACCGACGTGGACCGTGGCGCGGGGCCGCTGGCGGCCCGCGTGATCGTCAACCGTCTCTGGCACCACCACTTTGGTCGCGGCATCGTGGCGACGCCCAACGACCTGGGGACGCAGGGCGATTCCCCATCCCATCCGGAACTGCTCGAGTGGCTGGCCTTGCGGCTGGTCGAAAACCGCTGGAGCCTGAAGAGCATCCACCGGCTGATCGTGACGAGCGCCGCCTACCGCCAAGGGAACGCGGTGAACACGACGGCGCTCGCCAAGGATCCCGACAACGCGCTCCTCTGGCAGCGAAAGCCCCTGCGGCTGGAGGGGGAGGCAATCCGCGACGCGCTGCTGGCGGCCTCCGGCCTGCTCGACCAGAAGCTCTATGGCCGGGCCGGCCTCGACGTGAAAGCACCGCGGCGAAGCATCTATCTCACGGTGAAGCGGAGCGAGCCGGTCGGATTCCTGCAGGTGTTCGACCAGCCGGAGCCAGTGCAGCCCGTGGGCGCCCGGGGCGTTGCCACGGTGCCTACGCAGGCACTGGCAATGCTCAACTCCCCGTTTGTGCGACTGGCCGCGGAGGGCCTCGCCAAGCGGGCCCGCGCGGCCCTGGCGATCCCGGCGGGCGACGCGGCCGGTGAGGCCGCGGTCGAGTACTGCTTCACCGCGGCCCTGTCGCGGCCCCCGAGCGAGCAGGAGCGCGACAAGTTCCTGACCCTGCTTACGGCCCGCGAGCAGGCGGCGAGCCCGAATCCGGCGGGCCGGCAGGCGGCGCTGGCCGATGTCTGCCAGCTCATCTTCTGCCTGAACGAGTTCGTGTACGTGGACTGAGAGGAGCGACATCCGTGCTGCAGCCCCGCATCGGTGATCTCGCCCTCCCGGCCCGCCGGCAGTTTCTCCGTGACGCGGGCCTCGGATTCGGCGCCCTGGCTCTGGCCTCGCTCCTGGGCGAGGATTCGGCGGCCGCGACCGGCGGCGGCCTGACCGCCCCCGCGACCGCCCTGCCCCATCATCCGCCCAGGGCGAAGCGGGTGATCTGGCTGTTCATGACGGGCGCGCCCTCGCAGGTCGACACCTGGGACTACAAGCCTGAGCTCCAGGCCCGCAACGGCCAGCCCCTGCCCAACGCCGACAGCCAGGTCGGCTTCTTCCAGACCAGCGGCAAGTGCCTGGCGAGCCCGTTCGCGTGGAAGCAGCACGGGGCTTCCGGTACCTGGGTCAGCGATCTCTTCCCGCACCTCTCGCAGCACGTCGATGACATGTGCTTCATCCACTCGATGCACCTCCGGGCCAACAACCATGCGCCCGCGGCGATGGAGTTGATGTGCGGGCTCAACCGCCCCGGAATGCCGAGCATGGGGGCCTGGCTCGACTACGGCCTCGGCAGCATGAACCGCGACCTCCCGAGCTTCGTGGTAATGCACGAGCGGAAGCCTCGCGGCGACGACCAGATCTGGTCGGCGGGCTTCCTCCCCAAGAGCCACCAGGCGCTGGCGATCGACGCCCGCCGGCCGGTCGCGATCGACAACCTCGCCCTCCGACAGGGCAAGTCGCTGGAGGCTCAGCGCGCGGAACTCGACCTGCTCGCATCACTCAACGCGGCCCACGCAGCGGCCCGGCCGACCCAGGCCGACCTGGCCGCCCGGATCTCGAGCTTCGAACTGGCCTACCGGATGCAGACGGCGGCGCCCGAGGCGATCGACCTGACCCGCGAGCCCAAGCACGTGCACGACCGCTACGGCACCGAGGATCCGAAGTGCCGGGTGTTCGCCCGCCAGTGCCTCACGGCCCGGCGGCTCCTGGAGCGGGGCGTGCGGTTCATCCAGATCTTCGCGGGCAAGAACGCGGCTGGCGACGGCGCCGTGGACGACGTGCCCTGGGACGGCCACAGCAACATCGAGACCAACCACCGCGAGTGCGGTCTGGCGACCGACCGCCCGGCGGCAGCTCTGCTGACCGACCTCAAGGCCCGTGGAATGCTCGAAGACACGCTCGTGATCTGGGGCGGTGAGTTTGGCCGCACGAGCGATTCGCAGGGGGGCAAGGGCCGCGACCACAACCCGCACGGGTTCACGATCTGGATGGCCGGTGGCGGTGTGAAGGGGGGCTTCCACTACGGGGCCACCGATCCCTTCGGCTACAAGGCGGTGGAGCAAAGGGTGCACGTCAATGACCTGCACGCCACGCTGCTCCACCTCTTGGGCATCGACCACGAGCGGCTCACCTACCGTCACAACGGCCGCAACTTCCGGCTCACCGACGTGGGGGGGCAGGTGATCCGCGACGTGATCGCCTGAGACGGAGGACGGGGTGCCGCCCCGGATGCACCCTTCGGTGGGCCGACCCAACTCCAGTCGCGGCCTCGGGTTGCGGTTATTGAAAGGGCTGCCCGGCTCGCCGGATCATGGCGAAATGCTGCTCCAGGGGGTATGATTTAACCGAGGATTTTGGGTAGGACGCACTGACCCCCGCCTGGAGACCATGCCATGCCGCGCCCGTCGGCCGTTCAGGGATGCCCCTCGTTCCGCTCCGCCGGATTCGGCCGCCGCGAGTTCCTCCAGGTCGGCTCACTCTCGGGCCTGGGGCTGTCCCTCGGCGGGCTGTTCCGGATGCAAGCCGCCCGGGCCGATGCCAAGGCGTTCTCCCACTTCGAGGGTAAGGCCAAGAGCGTGATCCACATCTGGCTGCCCGGCGGCTGGGCCCAGCAGGAGACGTTCGACCCCAAGCCCCTGTCGCCAGCCGAGTACCGCGGCGAACTGGGTGTGATCGATACCAAGTTGCCGGGCGTGCAGTTCAGTGAGAAGCTCGCGAAGACGGCCGGCATCGCCGACAAGATCACGGTGGTGCGGTCGATGACCCACGGTGAGGCGGCCCATGAGCGGGGCACCCACAATATGTTCACGGGTTACCGCCCCAGCCCCGCCCTCACCTATCCGAGCTTCGGCAGCGTCGTATCGCACGAGTACGGCCCGCGGGCCAACCTGCCGCCCTACGTGGCGATTCCCGGCCTGCCGGCGCCGGACGCCCAGGCCGGCTACCTCGGCAGCGCCTTCGGGCCCTTCGCCCTCGGCTCCGATCCGGCGGCAGAGAACTTCACCGTCCGCGACCTCTCGCTGCCGGGCGGCGTCGACGCCAGCCGGTTCGCCACGCGGCAGCGGCTCCGCGATGCGGTCGGCCGCCACTTCCAGCGACTCGAGGACAGTGGCACGATCGCCGCGATGGACTCCTTCTACGAGCGGGCCTACGCGCTCGTGAGTTCGGCCGAAGCCCGGGCGGCGTTCGACATCAAGGCCGAGCCCGACGCCCTGCGTGACGAGTATGGTCGCAATCAGGCGGGCCAACGGATGCTGCTCGCGCGGCGGCTCGTCGAAGCGGGGGTGCGGTTCGTCACGCTCTCGTACGGCGGCTGGGACATGCATGCCCGGATCCGCGACGGCATCACCAACACGCTGCCTTCGTTCGACCAGGCCTTCACGGCTCTGGTCACCGACCTGGACCGGCGCGGCCTCCTCGACTCCACCCTGGTGATGGTGTCGAGTGAGTTCGGCCGCACGCCCAAGATCAACAAGGACGCGGGCCGCGACCACTGGCCGAAGGTGGTCAGCGTCGTGCTCGCCGGCGGCGGCGTGAAGAAAGGCTGCGTCTACGGGTCTTCCGACGCGATCGCAGCTGAACCGCAGGATGACCCGCTCACGGTCGAGGATCTCGCCACCACCGTCTACCACTGCCTCGGCATCGTCGCCGACAAGGAGCTCATGGCCCCGGGCAACCGGCCTATCGAGATCGTCGACGGCGGGTCGGTGCGCAAGGACCTGCTTGCCTGACGCCGCGGCCAGGCTTCATCCGCGGCTCCCTTCTCTCGGCCCACCATGACCTGCCCGCGACCAGTCGTCGTGTTCGCGATCGCGCTGGCGACGCTGGTCGCAGTTCAGCCCGCGTCGGCGACGCCGACCCTCGCCCGGCTCGAGCCGGCCGGGGCTCCCCGGGG
>CAMCPF010000278.1 GCA_945876515.1 Candidatus Kuenenia stuttgartensis | reverse complement strand
CCGTTGGCACGAGGACTTTGGGCGTACCACCTGATCGGGAGCACCGTGCGTATGCCACGCCGACCGATCGAGATGCTTGGCTGGATCGACCGGCAGCAGAGCCTCATGGGCCTCTCCGGCTTCCAGCGGTGAGGCCCACGGCTACCCCTTCGGCCGCACACGGTGGTCGAGGGCCTGGGTCTTGCCCCAGCGGAGCGTGCCGCCGATCGCGGCGGTGATGAAGGCCTTCGCCTCACGCACCGCTTCGACGAGCGACAGCCCCCGGGCCAGGCCCGTGGCGATGGCGGCTGAGTACGTACAGCCGGTGCCATGGGTGTCGATCCCGCGGCGAAACGGCGCCGCCAGCCGTTCGCTCCCCGTCGGCGTCACCAGGATGTCGGTTGCCACACGGCCGCCGAGGTGCCCGCCCTTGAGCAGGAAGGCGCAGCCGTGCCGCTCAACCAGCCGTCGCCCCGCCGCCTCCATGCCGGCCAGGTCGCGGCAGGCCTCACCGGAGAGCATCCGCAGTTCGTCGAGGTTCGGCGTCACGAGCGTGGCCCGGGGAAAGAGCAGCCGCCGGTAGGCCGCGATCGCCGCCGGCTCCAGGAGCGGGTCGCCGCTCGAAGCCACCATCACCGGATCGACCACCAGCGGCAGGTCGGGCACCGACGCCAGCGCCTTGGCCACGGCCCGGATGATGCCCGTGGAAAAGAGCATCCCCGTCTTGGCGGCCTTGACCGGGAACGCCCGCAGCGAGAGCCGCACCTGGGCCGCCACCACCGCCGGCTTCACCGGCTGGATCATCTCGACGGCCCCGGGCACCTCGGCCACCACGCAGGTGACCGCCGTCTGCGCGTAGCCGCCGAGCGTGGTGATCGTCTTGAGATCGGCCTGGAGCCCCGCCCCGCAGGAGTTGTCGGAGCCGGCGATGGTCAGGACGACGGGCGGAGTCGTCATCGCCGCCACCTGTGCGCCACCAGACAGGCGCCGGCCGCCGCGGCAGCCAGAGGCCACGCCCCCGGCTCGGGCACGGCCGCCAGATCGACGAGCGCGCCCAGGTTGGTCGTCATGTCGGGGGTGATCTGCTGGGTATCGACATACGAATAGGCGACGTACCCGGCCGGCCGCGGACCGGCGCCATCCGCGGCCTGAAGCCCGGCGGAGAACGTCGTGGGCGACTCGGTGATGTCGAAGATCCACTGGTAGGCGAAGCCCTGCGTCTGGGCGGCCGAGGCGGCGGCGGTGAGCGTCGGCTGATCCACGTTCGTCCCGTCCCCCGCATACACGGGAAACAGCACCGAGTTGACGATGCCAGTGGCCGGCGTGCCGAGGATCTGCTTGATCGCGGCCGCGTTCGCCGTCGCCGTGCCCGGATAGCGAGAGGGCGAGAGATACTTGGGGGACAGGTAGAGGCTGAAGCTTTGCCCCTGCCCGTTCGCCAGGCTCCGCAGGGCCGTCATCGTGCTCTGCCAGTTCCCCGGGAAGCTCTGGATGTTGGCGGTGAACTCCGCATCGACGGTGATGCCGCCGCCGTAGTCCTGCTGCCAGTTGTTACTGGTCAGGGCCGCGGTCAGGCTCGCGGTGGGATTGGCCGTGTTCCAGTCGATCCCGGGATCCGCGTTGACGAGCGCTGCGAACCCGGGCCGCGGCGTGGCCGTCCACGCACTCGGGTAGAAGCTGCCGTTGTCATCGAGCTTCGGATGGACGGTTCCGGTGGCGTCGATGTCGATGGCCTTGAGAAACACCGTACCGATCGCCGCCGGCTTCATCGCGGCAAGCGCGGGCACCCCGTCGGCCCCGGACTGCGAATACATGTAGGCCGCGACCGGTTCGGCCCGGGCGGGGAAGCCGCCCTGCAGCATGGCCACGACGAGCAGCACGAAGATCGACCGGAGGGTCATGTTGAGCGGGATCCGGAGGCGGAGACCTCCCGAAACTCTATCCGGTTCCGCCCGCATCTGCAGCACTCCGCCCGATCGCACCCTCACGACAGGTCGACCGTCTTTCCCGTCTTGAAGGCTTCGTCGGCCGCCAGCACGATCCGTAGGCTGTTGACCGCGTCGTCCATGTGGTCGCCGAGGTCGCGATCGTGCAGGATCGCGTCGAGAAACACCTCCTGCTCGAGGCGGCAGAGGCCGTCATGGTCGGGCTCCCCCGAGCAGTCGAGATAGTCGTCGGCCCGGGCGAAGGAGCCGTCGGCCTTGAGCTCGGCATGGTGGACCTTGAGCACCGCCGCCTTGGTGTGGGCCTCGATGTCGTCGCTGCCCGCCTCCCCTTCCTTGACGCCGGCGATGCTCACGCAGCCCTTGGGCCCGATCACGTCCTTCACGAAGTAGGCCGTCTCGCTCATCATCGGCCCCCAACCGGCCTCGTACCAGCCGACCGAACCGTCGGCGAAGCTCACCTGCAGGCAGCCGTAGTTGTACATCCCCGGCACGAGCTCGTCGGAGAGCCGGGCCCCGATCGCCGACACCCGCACCGGCTTCGAGCGGGTCATCTGACACATCACGTCCACGTAGTGCACGCCGCAGTCCACGATCGGCGACATCGAATCCATCAGCGCCTTGTGGGTCTTCCACATCTCGCCCGAGGACTGCTGGTTGAGGTTCATCCGCATCACGAGCGGCTTGCCGAGCGTCTGGGCCGTCTCGATGAACCGGATCCAGGTCGGGTGGACGCGGAGGATGTAGCCCACCACCAGCTTCTTGCCCGCCTTGCGGGCGGCGGCCACCACCTTTTCGGCCTCGGCCACGGTCACCGCCACGGGCTTCTCCAGGAACACGTGGCAGCCCGCCTCGAAGGCGGCCAGGGCATAGGCAGCGTGGGTGTCGGGGTAGGTGTTGATCGAGACGGCGTCGGGCTTGGTGGCGGCGAGCGCCTCGTGGTAGTCGGAGAACTGCGGATACTCCGCCCCCACGGCGTCGAGCAGGGCCCGCCGCGAGGCCGCCCCGCGGGACACCACGCCCACGATCTCGAAGCCTGGCATCGCGTGGTAGGCCTTGGCGTGCGAGGTGCCCATGTGGCCGCAGCCCGCGACGAGAACTTTGATCGGCTTGGCCGCCATGGAAAACAACTCCTGATGAGGCGAGGAACTCAGGCGGCAGCCTTGACGGCCGCCAGGATGATCGCGCGCAGCTTCGGCTCGGCCGAGCGGGCCACGGCCAGGATATGCTCCACGGTGGCCACCTCGAGGGCGTCGGGCAGGCACATGTCGGTGATCACGGAGATGCCGAGCACCTGCATCGAGGAGTGCACGGCCACGAGCACCTCGGGCACGGTGGACATGCCCACGACGTCGGACCCGATCACCCGCAGGAAGCGATACTCCGCCCGGGTCTCGAGGTTCGGCCCCGTCACGGCGACGTACACGCCCCGGTGGGCCGTGAAATCCTCGCGGCGGGCCACGGCCAGCGCGGAGTCGATCAGCGCCGGCGTGTAGGGCGCCGACATGTCGGGAAACCGCGGCCCGAGCCGCTCGTCGTTGATCCCGATCAGCGGGTTGTCGCCCAGGAGGTTGATGTGATCCTCGATCACCATCAGGTCGCCCGTGCGATACTGCGGGTTCAGGCCGCCGCAGGCGTTGGTGACCACCAGCAGATCGGCTCCCAGCCGCTTCATGACCCGCACGGGAAAGGTGATCTGCTGGAGCGGATAGCCCTCGTAGGCATGCATTCGCCCCTCCATCACCACCACGGGCACGCCTTCCAGCAGCCCGCACACGAGTTGGCCCGCGTGGCCGTGGGCCGTCGATCGGGCGAAGTGCGGGATATCGTCGTAGGGGATCGTGACGGCGTCGGCGAGCGAGCCGGAGATGCCACCCAGGCCGCTGCCCAAGATGATCGAAACCTTGGGGGCGAGATTCCACCGCCGGTGGATGAAGTCCGTCGCCTCGGTGATCTTGTCGTACTGATCGAGCATGCCTGCTTCCGAACTCCTGGTCGCCGCGGCGGAGGGCCGACGGGACGGGAATCCTATCAGGCGTGGTCAGCCCTCGCCCAGCAAGGCCTGGAAATCGGGGTGGGTGCGGAGCGACTCGAGATCGGGGTCGCTCTCCATGTGATCCAGGTCGTCATAGCCCAGGAGCACCGCCCGCGAGAGGGCGTCGATCGCCTCGTCGGCGCGACCGGCCCGGGCCAGCGAACAGGCGAGGTTGTAGCGGGCCAGGAAGTCGTCCGGCTGAAGTTCCACGAGGCGGCCGTCGTAGTGGACGGCCTGCTTCAGATCCCCTTTCTTCGAGACCAGTTCGGCGAGGATCCGCAGCACCTCCACGGAATCGACCTTCCGCGCCAGAATCCGCTCGAAGAACTCGATATCGAAGTCAAGCTGGCCGAGATTGCCGAACCATGGCTCCGTCTTCCGCCGACTTCGCGTGCCCGAGCGTGGCTGAGGACCGGAGCCGGCGTCGGGCTCGTCGGGCACGGGCTGGGGAGTGTCGATCCCGGACATGGCTATAGTTCCATGGTCGGCTTCCGGCCGGAGGCCGCCGGAGCTACTTCCTGCCACCGGGGCCCTTGGCGGGCGGCTCCGGTTCACCTTCGTCGCCGTGATCCCAGTCGGGATCGTTCTCCTCCTCCTCGAAGTCGTCGTCGAACTCGTCGTCGAAGTCATCGAAGTTCGACTCTTCGTCCGTCGGCTCGGCGACCGGCAGTTCGTCGTCGGCGAGATCCTCGTCATCCTCGGGATCGACC
>CAMCPF010000277.1 GCA_945876515.1 Candidatus Kuenenia stuttgartensis | reverse complement strand
CCGCGATCGCGTGGGCGGGCCGCATCGCCGGGCTCTCGCTCGCCGCCCGCCGGCGGCTGGTGGAGGTGGCCACGGTGCTCTCCGTCCTGTTGCTCGCCTTCGCGCTCGCGCAGACTCTCGCCGGCCGGGCCCGGTTCGAGCTGCCCGCGTTCGCCGCGGATCTCGTGACGCGGTAAGATCGCACACCCCGCATGCACGCACCATCCGCCGGCCCCCGGGCCGCCGCCACGATCGACGCGATCCTCGCCGCCGCCAGCGACGAGACCCGTGAGACGCTCCGTGTGCTCGGCGAACTGCTCGGCAACGAGCCGACGACGGCGATCTCGCCGACGCAGTTCGCGACCCGCCACCTGGGCGTCGATTCGACGCAACTGGCGGCCACCAAATACGTCGGCCCCACGACCTCGCTGGCGGTGCTCGGCCACCTGCTGCGGCTGGAACTCGACCGCCATGCACCGCAGGTCGTGATCGGCTCACCGGGCGACGGCCAGCCCCCGACCTGGTCGCAACTGGACGTGGGGGCGGGGGAGCCGCTCCCCGTGCCTGGGCGGATGATCGTTTTCTTTCCGGCCGGCACGCTGGCCGACGCGCCGCTGTGCATCCTGATCAACGACCGCCACTGGGAGCGGGAGTTCACGATCCTCTCCGCAGCCGCCGCCAAGGAGGCGGCCGAGCGGCTCTTGGCCGACTTCCGCGGACGCATGAAGTCCTCGCTCAACCCTCTGCGGGGCCGCGTGCTCGAGGCCCGGGTCGATGACGGCTCGCTGCGGATCGGCGTCAGCCCCGGGCTGGCGGCCGAGCGGGCCGGCCTGATGCTGCCCGGGCCGCTCTGGGCCGAGGTGGACGTGTTCCTCGCCTCGGCGACCACCCGCCGCGATCTGCTCCGCTCGCTCGGCCTGGGCACCAACCGCGGGCTGCTCGTGGCGGGGCCGCCGGGCGTCGGCAAGACGCATCTCGTGCGGGTGATCGCAGCGGAGTTGGCGGGCAGTTACACGACGATCCTGGCCGACGCCAACTCGATGCGGCACACGATCGCCGATCTCTACGCCGAGAGCGACACCTTCGGGCCCACGCTCGTGGTGCTCGACGACATCGACCTCGTGCTCGGCCACCGCGACGGCTCGGGCCACAACAGTTCGCTGGCCGACTTCCTCTCCGCGCTCGACGGCGTGCGGCAGCGGGAGGACATCCTCACGGTCGCCACCACCAACGACCCCGGCTCGCTCGATCCGGCCGCCCAGCGGTCGAACCGGTTCGATACGGTGCTCACCCTGCCGATGCCCGACGCCGCCTGCCGGGCCAGGATTTTGGAGCGACACCTCGGCCCGCTCGGCCTGGCGATCAATTTCACCGACGTGGCCGAGGCGCTCGAAGCGGCCAGCGGTGCCGACGTCAAGGAGGTGATCCGCCGCACGGTGCTCGAGCACGGTGAGTCGTTCACCCAGGATCAGTTGCTCGACATCGCCGACTCGGGCCGCTGGCAGGCGGCGGTCGATCGCGGCCGCTACCTCGCCCCGCCTCCGCCCCGGCGACGAAGCCGGGCCAAGGGGGTGGATGCGTGAGCGCGGCCCGGTTGCGAGCGGATGGCGTCCGGGGCCTGCTGGTGGGCGGTGCCCTGCTGGGAATCGTGGCCACCGCAGCCGTAGCGTTCGGCGTCGAGCCCGCGGCCCGGCCCACGCTGCGCGTCGTCTCCTCCAACATCAGGCACGGTGTGGGCATGGATGGGAAGCTCGACCTCGACCGCACGGCCGCGGTGCTGAGGCGGCTGGAGCCCGATCTGGTGGCGTTGCAGGAGGTGGACGAGCGCTGCCGCCGCAGCGGGGGTGTGGATCAGGCCGCGGCCCTGGGCAAGGCGCTCGGCATGGAGCATCGGTTTGGGGAGTTCATGGACTACGACGGCGGTCGCTACGGGCTGGCCGTGCTCTCGAAGCTGCCGATCAAGGCCATGCGGCGGCACGAGCTGCCTCGGGGTGCCGAGCCGCGGTGTGCCCTGGAGGTGGAGGTCGAGGTGCCGGGGCTCGAGCAGCCGGTCTCGTTCACCTGCGTGCACCACGACTGGACGAAGGAGGCGATCCGCGTCTCGCAGATGCGGGCGCTCGTGGCCGCGCTCGGCGAGCGGCGGCAGGCGATCGTCGCGGGCGACTACAACGGCGAGCCGGGCAGCGAGTCACTCGCGGTGCTCGATGCCGCCGGCTGGCGGATGCTGGCCAAGGACGGCGCCCGGGGGGCGAGTCCGACCTGGCCGGCCGACGTGCCCAGGCAGGAGATGGACCACGTGGCCGAGCGCAGGCTACCCGAGTATTCCGTGTCGCACGACGTGATCGACGAGCAGGTCGCCAGCGACCATCGGCCGATCCTGGCGGTGTTCACGTTCGCAGTCGGGGCCGCGGCCGCCCCGCCGGAAGTTCTGGGGAAGATCGGCTTCGACCTCGACGGGCTCGACGTGGACGGCCTGGCGGGCGGCGCCGACGGGAAGGTCTCGGTCAGCTACGAGTTTCGGATTCCGGACACTGCCGAAAACCGGGCGGCCGTCCAGGCGATCGATCCCGGGATCGGGATCTCCGCCGGCCCTCCCGGCCGGGTGAACGCGGGGCCGGGCTTCGCGCTCTGCATCGGCTCCACGCACAAGCCCCGTCATCGCGAGATCATCCTGGCGCTCGCCCGGCTGCCGTTCGTGGAGCGGATCCAGCCCTGCGTGTTCGAGCGCTGACCACGTGACGCACGCCCGCCCAGGAGAAACCCATGCCGCTCGACTACGACCTCGCCGACAGCCTGTTTCGCGTCAAGCCGGGGAACACGTTTCGCCTCGCGGACCATGATCCAGCTTGGGCCGGCGACGAGGACGTGGCCGAGAAGAAGCGGAAGGAGCGAGCGGCCGAGATCCTGGAAGAGAGTCGCGCCGAACTCGCCGCCACGCAGGAGTTGCTCTACGCGGCCGACACCTGGAGCCTACTCGTCATCTTCCAGGCGATGGACGCGGCCGGCAAGGACGGCGCGATCAAGCACGTGATGAGTGGCGTCAACCCGCAGGGCGTCGAGGTCACCAGCTTCAAGCATCCGTCGGCCGAGGAACTCGACCACACCTTCCTCTGGCGGTGCATGAAGCGGCTGCCGGAGCGGGGTCGGATCGGGATCTTCAACCGCTCCTACTACGAGGAGGTGCTGATCGTCCGCGTGCACCCCCGGCTGCTCGAGGCTCAGCGGATTCCGGGCATCGAGCCCTGCGAGCGCACCTGGCAGGACCGGTTCGACGACATCAACGCCTTCGAGCGGCACCTGGCCCGAAACGGCACCAAGGTGGTGAAGTTTTTTCTGAACATCTCCCGAGGGGAGCAGCGGAAGCGGTTTCTCGACCGGATCGACGAGCCCGAGAAGCACTGGAAGTTTTCAGGGTCGGACGTCGCCGAGCGGGGCCACTGGGACTCCTACATGCAGGCCTACGAGGCGGCGATCCGCGAGACAAGCACGGAGCACGCGCCGTGGTACGTGATTCCCGCCGACAGGAAGTGGGTCAGCCGGGCGGCCGTGGCGGCGGTGCTCGCCGGCACGATCCGCGGGCTGGGCCTCGAGTGGCCGGCGGTGGACGCGGCGAAGCGGGAGCAGATCGCCGCTGCCCGCAAGAGCCTCGAGGCGGAGTGAGCGGCGTGGCTGCGGAGCGACTCGAAGGCCTGCCGCCCGTTGGGCCTGCCGCACGACCGCCGATCGACCGGCTCGCCTGGCGGGTGTTCGCGCCGCTCGACGCGGCGATCAACGTGGCGATCAATGCCCCAATCGCCTGGTGGCTCTTCGGCGGCCGCGATGAGATCCCGCTGACCGGCCCCTTCGGCCTCACGATGATGGCGCTGCCGATGACGTTCATCCTCACGACGGTCACCACGTTCTTCGGGATCTGGAACGCCGTCCGGGAACGCCGGGCGGGGCGGGCTTTGCCGCCCCTCGCGGCCAATGCCCGGTGGCTGGTGCGGGCCTGCACCGAGGCGGTCGCCGCCGGCACGGCGGCGCTGACGCTCGCGATCGTGGCGGCCTGGCTGCTCGGCCGCGTGGCTCCCGAGCTCCGCGTCGGGCCGGTCGGCGCTGTGCTCGCGATTGCCGTCTACGCGGGCCTGCTCGGGTTTCTCGGGCACGGCCGGGCGGTCGTGCGCGGCGGACGGCTCGGCGGGAACGCGGCTTCGATTGCCGGGATGGGGCCATCGAACTAGACTTCGAGCGTCAGGAGAGAGCTCCCCGTGAGGGAGCCGCCGAAGGCCGAACGCTCAGGCAAAAGTACTGACCACCATATTCTGTTGGAGAGCGACGTTGGCGGCTCCGGCTGCTGCGTCCACCGAAGGGGCAAACCGCGGGCATGTGTCCGCGGCGAATCTCTCAGGTTCCAGGACAACAGGGTTCCGGGGTGACGGCGCGAGCCTTCGCCCACCGAGGAAGGAGCCCGCCCGTGTCCGAGACCGTGACCACCGCCCCCACCGCGCGTCCCTCCCGCCGCCGGCTCGACCTGCAGGACGGCCCGGCGCCGACCGGCGGTCAGCCGGGCTCCGGCCTGGCTGAGCCGGCCGACTTCGTCACCCGGCACATCGGCCTCGGGCCGGCCGACGAGGCGGCGATGCTCGCGGCGATCGGCGCCGCTTCGCTCGATGCGCTGCTCGATGAGATCGTGCCGGAGGGCATCCGCC
>CAMCPF010000276.1 GCA_945876515.1 Candidatus Kuenenia stuttgartensis | reverse complement strand
GGAGCGATGACAGGCCGGCTGGATGCCGGCCGGTGCGAGGCGAGGGCACCCTTGGCGTGCCCTCCGCCGAGCCCGAGCCCCCGATGGCCAGGATGGCATCGCGGGCGCTCTAGCTGATGACTTCATCCGCGCGACCCACGGCGCGGCGGAGCACGTGCGGGGTCGGGAGCCGCGACGAGTCCGGCTTGCGGGCGGCCTTGCGACCGGCACCGAAGAACTCGGCGATCCGGCCCACCACCGTCCGCTGTTCGTCGGCCCGCAGTTCGGGGAAGATCGGCAGGGCGAGGGTCTCCTCGGCTGCCTGCTCGGTGGCCGGCAGGTCGCCCTTGTGCCAGCCCAGGTGGGCGAAGCACTTCTGCAGGTGGAGCGGCACCGGATAATAGATCTCCGTGCCCACCTTGCAGCCCGTTAGATGCCGGCGGAGCTCGTCGCGGCGGCCGTCCGCCACGCGGATTACGTACTGGTTCCAGACGTGCCGACCGCGGGGCTCGTCGGTCGGGGCGGTGACCTGCCCGGCCAGGTCATAGGCGGCGAACAACTCGCCGTAGCGGGCGGCGTTCTCCTGCCGCTGCGTGGTCCAGGCGTCGAGGTGGGGGAGCTTGACTCGGAGGATCGCGGCCTGGATGGAGTCGAGCCGACTGTTGATCCCGATCAGGTCGTGGTAGTAGCGGGGCTCCATGCCGTGCACCCGCAGGAGGCGGAGCGCGGCCGCGAGGTCGTCGCGGGTGGTCGTGAGGAAGCCGCCGTCACCGGCGCCGCCGAGGTTCTTCGTCGGGTAGAAGCTGAAGCAGCCGATGTCGCCCAGCGCGCCCGTGCACCGTCCGTGCCAGGTGGAGAGGATCGACTGGGCCGCGTCCTCCACCAGCGGCACGCCCGCCTCGGTCGCGATCGGCAGCAGGGCGTCCATGTCGGCCGTCCTGCCGAACAGGTGCACGGGGATGATCGCACGGCAGCGGCGGCTCACCTTGCGGCGGACATCCGCGGGATCGACCAGGTAGGTGACCGGGTCGATGTCGGCGAAGATCGGCGTCGCGCCGAGCCTGGTCACGGCACTGGCGGTGGCGAAGAAGGTGTAGCTCGGCAGCACCACCTCGTCGCCCGGGCCGACCTCGAGGGCCATCAGGGCCAGGAGGAGGGCGTCGCTGCCCGAGGCGCAGCTGATCACATGAGGCACGTCGAGCGCCTTGGCCAACTCAGCCTCGAGTTCGGTGACGTCGGGCCCGAGCACGAACCGGCCCGAGTCGCAGACCCGGCCGATCGCGGCCTGGATCTCGTCGCGGAGGACGGCGTACTGGCGGTCGAGGGCCAGCAGCGGGACGGCGGGGAGAAGGTCGGAGGCCGGGGTCGTGTCCGCGTGTCTGGTGCCGCTGCTCATGGTGTGGCCTGAATCTCCGCTGGCTGGGGTTCCGGGGACGGGTCCAGGACGCGAGGGCCGCGTCGTCCGTCGAGACTCTTCAATCGTCACGATCGTCCCGTCCGCTCCAATGCAAAGCGTCGCGGTCGGTAGACGAGCGCTTCCCGGCGCACCCGGGAAGGGGTGAGGAAATAGGTCGCTGCGAGCAGGGGCGTCAAGGGCAAGGGGGTGGGGGATGACCGGGCAAGGGCGGTGATTTGGGAGGTATTCCGTCGCCCGCCCGCCGACGGAAGGCGGGCTCCGCGATCCACGGCAAGCCGGCGAAGTCCGCCCTGTTTGACAGCATTCCCGCAGTCGCCCTAGATTCCGGGTTTTGCGGATCAGCGTTTTCAGGTGCGGCGGTTCGATTCAGGTTCATGGTCGGGCCCCACCGGGCGCCGTCGGCCAAGAGAACCGCGGAGGAGGGTCTGCTGGCTCGTTCGCGGCGGCGCGGCGGGACGGCGATTCGGATGGGATCCACGGCGATCACCCCTGTCATTGATCTTGGACTCCTGGCCCGACGGCTCGGCCTTCGCGCCGCCGGTGTGCAGGCGGCCGTCGAGTTGCTCGACGCCGGCAATACGATCCCATTCGTCGCCCGCTACCGCCGAGACCAGACCGGCGGGCTCGACGAGGAGGCGATTCGCCGCATCCAGGAGGGGGTGGCCCGGGCCCGTCAGTTGGTCGATCGCAAGGCCACGATCCTGCGGACGATCCAGGGGCAGTCGAAACTGACGCCGGAACTCGAGGCGGCGATCGCCGCCGCCGAGAGCCTCAAGCAACTTGAAGATCTCTATCTTCCTTACAAGCCGCGAAAGCTTTCGCTCGCAGAGGTGGCTCGTCAGCGGCGGCTCGAGCCGCTGGCCCGCGAAATCCTGGCTGCCGACCCGGCCGCTGCCGATCTCGACAAACGGGCCGCGGATTTTGTCGATGCCGACGCCGCAGTGGCCGCGCCTGCCGACGTGCTGCTCGGCGTCGGACACATCATCGCCGACGAGTTCAGCGAGCGGGCCGATTTGCGGCAGCGGTTGCGAGCCATCCTGCATCGGACGGGCCGGCTCCGCAGCCAACGGGTCGAGACGGAGGGCAAGGCGCTTTCCAAGGACGAGAAGCACTTCCGTGACTACTTCGACTACGGCGAGCGGATTGATCGCGTGCCTGCCCATCGGCTGCTGGCGATCAATCGCGGCGAGCGGGCGAAGCTCCTGCGGGTGAGGATCGAGGCTCCCGCCGAGGAGCTGCAGGCCGCGGCCGAGGCGATCCTCGTGCCGGCGGAGCATCCCCACGTGGAGTTTCTCCGGGGCTGCGCCCGCGACGCGCTCACGCGGCTGGTGCTGCCGAGTCTGGAGCGGGAGATCCGTCGCGAGATGACCGATGGCTGCGAAACCCATGCCGTCGAGGTCTTCGCCCGCAATCTCCGCAATCTGCTGCTTCAGCCGCCGGTCCGCGGCCGCCGGGTGCTGGCGCTCGACCCGGGCTTCAAGAGCGGCTGCAAGGCGGTCGTGATCGACGAGTGTGGTACGCCCCTGGCCCACGACGTGCTCCATGTGGTTGGGGGCCAGGAGAAGCGTGAGGCGGCCGGCCGCCGGATCGTCGAGCTCGTCCAGGCCCATGCCTGCAGCGTGATTGCGATCGGCAACGGCGCGGCGGCCCGGGAGACGGAGGCTCTGGTGGCAGAGCTGGTCGCGGGCGAACTGGTGGCGCTCGACGTCGGCTACTCGATCGTCAACGAAGCCGGGGCGAGTGTCTATTCGACGAGCCCCTACGGCCGCGAGGAGCTGCCGGGCCACGAGGCGTCGATCCGCAGCGCGATCTCGATCGGCCGCCGGCTCCAGGATCCGCTCTCGGAGCTGGTCAAGATCGAGCCGGCCAACATCGGTGTCGGCCTTTACCAGCACGACGTCAAGGCCCGGCACCTGCGGGATTCACTCGAGTCGGTGGTCGAGAGCTGTGTGAACTACGTCGGGGTGGATGTCAACACGGCCAGCCCCGCCCTGCTGCGAAGGGTTTCGGGTCTCAATCAGACGACGGCCAAGAACCTGCACGAGTGGCGGACCACGCACGGGCCCTTCACCTCGCGGAAACAGTTCCTCGAGGTGCCCGGCTTCGGAGAGGCGGCCTACGTGCAGGCGGTCGGCTTCCTCAAGATCACCGACGGCAGCGACCCTCTCGACGCGACTTGGATTCATCCCGAGAGCTACGAGGTGGCCACGAGGGTGCTCGAGCGGATCGGGGGAAGCACCGCCGACCTCGTCACCCGCCCGCAGGCCGAGTCGCTCGCGGAGCGGACCGCGGCAGTCGACCTCGACGCACTCGCTTCCGAGCTGGGCGTGGGGCAGTTGCTGCTGGGAGACATTCTCGAGCAGCTCCAGCGGCCGGGCCGCGATCCGCGTGAGGATCTGCCGCTGCCGTTCTTCAAGAAGGGAGTGCTCAAGCTCGAGGATCTCGAACTGGGGATGGAACTTCACGGCGCGGTGCTCAACGTGGTCGATTTTGGCGCCTTCGTCGACATCGGGCTGCACGACACTGGCCTGGTGCACATCAGCCAGCTTTCCAGTCGCTATGTCCGCGATCCGCACGACGTGGTGAGCGTGGGCGAGATCGTGCGGGTCTGGGTGCTCGAACTCGATAAGGCCCGCCGCCGTGTGGCCCTGACGATGATCTCGCCGGCCGAGCGAGCCAGGCAGCAGGCGGCGACAGAGCAGCGGAAGCAGGGCCGGGCCCCGCGGCCGGCGCATGGCCCAAGGCCGGGGCGAGGTGGCCAGCCGCGTCGCGAAGGCGAAGCAGGCCAAACTGCTGGCCCGGCGCCGGCGGGTGGGCAGAGGCAGGGAGGCCAGCAGCGGCCGGCAGTCGCGCGGCCCGCGGCGGGAGCGGCCGCGACGCCCGCAGGTGGTCGCCCTGGTGGTTCCCGGCCACCGCAGCGTCGCGGTAGCCGCGACGAGCGACCGCCGCGTGAATATCGGCCGCGGGTCTACGAGGCCAAGCAGAAGAAGGAGCAGAAGCCGCTCACCGACGCGATGCGGCAGGGCCGCGAGCCCCTCCGGACCTTCGGCGATCTAAAGCAGTTTCTGTTCCGAACCGAGGATCAGCCCGCCGCGGAGCCGCCCTTGGAGGCGACACCAGCCGACGTGGCACCGCCACCCGTCGAGGCGGCACCGCCGAGCGAGCCCCCGGCCGCCGAACCCGGCCCACCCGCCGCCGAGTGACGGCTAGTGAGTCACCGCCTGAAGCGGCATGACGCGCGAGACTCCACCACGCGCGGTACGGATGCGTCGA
>CAMCPF010000275.1 GCA_945876515.1 Candidatus Kuenenia stuttgartensis | reverse complement strand
CGGCTCCACGTCACTGATGTGGAGGAAGCCGTTGCGGCCCACGCCGAAGTCGACGAAGGCGGCCTGGATCGAGGGCTCGATGTTGACGATCCGCCCCTTGTAGATGTTGCCGACGTAATTGTCCTGGCTGGTCCGCTCGACGTAGAGCTCTTCGAGCACCCCGTCCTCGATGATCGCGATCCGGCATTCCTCCGGCTGCGACACGTTGATCAGCATTTCCTGCTTCATCGCGTTGGTTCCCTTTCGTTGTCATTCCGCCCCGCGGGGCGGCGTGGCCGTCTAGGCCACCGTCTCGGCGAGCAGCCGACGGACCTGGTCGCGAAGGTAGGCCTTGACCTCCCGCGCGCCGTCCATCGTCAGCGCCTTCTCGGCGATCAGGCGGCAATCGGCGACCGAAACGCTTCGGCACGCCTGCTTGACCTCCGGGATGGCGCTGGCCGGCACGCTCAGTTGCCGTAGGCCCATGCCCAGGAGAAGCTGCGTGAACATCACGCTGCCGCTCATCTGACCACACACATTGGCCGGCACGCCGGCCCCGGCCGCCACGTCCAGCGAGCGGCGCAAGAGCCGCAAGACCGCCGGATCGCAGGCGTTGTACAGTTCCGCAACCTCCTTGTTGCCCCGGTCGACCGCCAGCGTGTACTGGATCAGGTCGTTGGTGCCGACCGAGACGAAATCCACTTCCTTGATGAAGGCGTCGAGCATCAGGGCGGCGGCGGGCGTCTCCACCATCATGCCCACGGGCATCTTCCGGTTGAAGGCGATGCCGTGCTCGGCGAGATCCTCCATCACGTCGGCGAGGACCATCCGGGCCTGCCGCAGTTCGACGATCGTGGAGACGAGCGGGAACATCACGCGCACGTCGCCCAGGGCGCTGGCCCGGAGGATGGCCCGCAGCTGGGTGCGGAACATCGGCAGTTGCCGGAGCGAAAGGCGGATGCTCCGCAGGCCCAGGCAGGGGTTGCGCTCCTCCTCGGGCGTCTTCTCGGTGAGCATCTTGTCGGCACCGAGATCGAGCGTGCGGATCACCACCGGCTTGCCGTTCATCGCCCGGGCGACGAAGGAGTAGGCCTCGAAGTGATCCTCCTCGGTGGGCTCCCGCTTGCTCGTGAGGTAGAGAAACTCGGTGCGGTAGAGCCCGATCCCGTCGCAGCCGCGGTCGATGCACTGCTCGACCTCGCTGGGAAACTCGATGTTGCCCATGATCTGGATCCGCACGCCGTCGGTGGTCTCGGCGGGCAGGTCGCGGAGCCGGCCGAGCCGGGCGGCCACGCTCCGGGCCGCCTCCTCCTCGAGCCGATAGCGGGCGATCGTCTCCTCGTCGGGCTGGAGGATCACGAGCCCCTCGTTGCCGTCGAGGATCACCGGCTCGCCGCCCGAGACGTCGGCCAGGAACGGCCCGATGCCCACCACCGCCGGGATCTCGAGCCCCTCGGCCACGATCGCGGTGTGGCTGCCCGGGCCGCCGAGCTCCGTGGCGAAGCCCTTCACGAACCGGCGGTCGAGGTTGGCCGTCTCGCTGGGGGTGAGGTTGTGGGCCAGCACGATCACCGGCTGCGAGATCGCCGCCAGCGTCTCCCGGCGCTGGCCGAGCAGGTTGCGCAGCAGGCTCTTCTCGATGTCGTAGATGTCGTGGGCCCGCTGCGAGATGTGGTTGTCGAGGCTCTGAAACACCTTCGCGTAGCGGCGGAGCGTGCGGCTGACGGCGTATTCCGGCCACCAGTTGCGGTCGCGGACGGCCGCCGTCAGCTCCTGCTGGAGCCGCGGGTCGTGGAGCATCGCCAGGTGGGCGTCGAAGATGGCCGCATACTGCTCGCCGAGCTCGGCGTGGATCCGGTCGCGGTTGTGCTCCATCTCCCGGGCCGTCTCGGCCACGGCATGGGCCAGGCGGGCGAGCTCGGTATCGACGGCGCTCCGCTCCACGAACCGGCGCGGAATGCGGAATCCCTCGGCGTCGAGCACGAGGGCCTCGCCGATCGTGACGCCGGGCGAGACCGCGATTCCCTGGAGTTTCAGCATGGCGGACGGCTCGGCCGCCGGCAGCGCTCAGGTTGTCTGGCTGCCCGCGTGCTCGTTGAAGTTGCGGTCGAACAGGCTGCCGATCGCCTCGAGGGCTTCCCGGGCATCCGGCCCGGTCGCCTCCACCACCAGCCGCGTGCCCGCTTCGGCCGCGAGCGTGAGCACGTCCAGGATGCTCTTGCCGTCGACCCGTTGCGAGTCGGCGACGAGTTCGATCCGCGACTGCCAGCGGCGGGCTTCCCGCGCGAGCAGGTCGGCCGGTCGGGCGTGCAGCCCCTGGCTGTTGGCGACGACGACCTCGCGCGAGATCGTCTCCCCGCACGGGACGGCCGCGCCGGCATGGGTCGAAGGCTCACGGCTGTCGGCGGCCATCTCAGGACACCACTCCGTGGCTGTCGGCTTCCTCCAGCAGATGCTGGATGTCGACCGGTTGCTTGGCGGCCTTCAGCAGCTTGCAGAAGGAATCGTCCCGCAGCTGCCGCGAGATGCTCTCGAGCGCCCGAAGGTGGTCGCCGGGGCGGTCGGGCGGCGAGACGAGCAGGAAGAACAGCTGCACGGGCTCGCCGTCGAGGCTCTCGAAGTCGATGCCCTCGGGGCTGACGGCCACGGTACCCACCAGCCGGCTGACGCCCGGGTGCTTGGTGTGGGGCACGGCCACGCCCCGGCCGATGCCAGTGCTGCCGAGATCCTCCCGCTTCAGGATGGCCTTGATGATGCTCTCCTCGTCCCCGGCGGCGATCTTGCCGGCATCCACGAGCGCCCGGGCCATCTCCCGGATCACACCCTCCTTGGTGTCGGCATCGACGTGCGACCGGATGGCGTCGGCGGCGACGAAATCGGAAAACTTCATGCTGGCTCGGATCTCGGGAGGGGGCGGGGAAGGCGGGTCGGCCGCGTCAGGTGCGACGGGTCGACTGAACGTGCTTGTGGTCGTGAACCTTCTCCTTGTGCTTGCGGAGCTGCTGCTCGAGCTTCTGAACGGCCCCATCGACACTCCGCCAGAACTGCGGCGCGAGCTCGTGGCTGACCATGTCGTGAAAGTGCTCGGCGGAGGCCACGATCTCGACCGCCGGGAGCTCCGGGTTGGCCAGATCGACGGTCACATTGAGGGCCGTCAGGCGGTCGAAATACCGCTTCAGCCGCGACACCTTGGCGACGACCTTCGACTGGGAGGCAGGGCTCAGATGGCCGTGCCGGGTGGAGACGTTGATCTGCACCGGGGCGTTTCCTGCGGGGAATGAGGGGACTCACCGCACCCGAGCGGAGAGCACCGGAGCATATCACCCTGCTCTCGACCCCGGCAATCGACCGGCGCAATCCTCGCGTGTGGGGCGGGAACGAGGTTCCAGCGGCTGGTCAGGGAGCCGGCGCGGGAGCCGCCCCCGCCACCTTCCGCCGCCACCACTCGATCGCCTTGTCGTTGAGCGTAGAGCTGCGGTCGGGACGGTATTCGACACGCGCACTTGCGTCGCCGGGAAACGCCGCCAGGAGGTTTTGAAACGCGTATCGCTGCACCACGAGCGCGGCGTCGGCGAGCGACTCCACGAGCGCCGCGGCCCCGCCACCGGCCAGTTCCTGGGGCGAGAGCCCGCGGGCCAACAGAAAGAGTTCGTCGCCGCGGCCTGGCGGGCCCGCGGCCGCGAACGCCTCCCGCAGCTTGGCCGCGGCGTTGGCGCCCCGGCCGAGTGCCTGCTGCACCGTCGCGGCCTCGAAGGCGGTCCATTGCCCCTCGCGAAGCATGAGGTCGGGCGACTCGGCGCAGAGCAGGCTCACGGCCGGCTCGTAGTCGCCAAGCAGAGCGGCGGTGGCCGCGGCGGCCATCCGGTTCTCGGCCCGTCGGTCGCCGGCCATCGTCTGGAGTGCCTGGCTGACGTCGTCGTCTGCAGCGAGCCGCCGCGCGAGCTCCGCGCCCGCGTCCCGATCGGGGCGGGTCGCGGCCGCCTGCCGTTCCATCCACTCGGGCGGTCGGCCGACGGCCGCGACGCGGGCCGTGGCGGGATCGGCCGACGTCCACTCCAGAGTGCCCCGCGGCGGCAGGGCCTGCACGAGTTCAAGCCCCGCGAGCGGCTGCCCCGCCGGGCCGCCGTCGATCTCGGTCTGACGCCAGCGAGCGCCTCCGGTGACATGCACGAGCGCCGTGCGTCCGGGGGGCACCACGGCCGGATCGGTGCCGGGCTCACGAGCGAGCTCGACCGCAATGCCCACCATCTGCCGAGGTCCAACCGCGACGACGCCGCAGAGGCCGCCGGCCGTGACGCCGAGCGTGGCCTCCGCGGCCTCCGTCCAGGCCACCGCTCTGCCGAACACCACCTCGAGCCGCGGCGCGCCGTCGGCATCCGTCACGAGCGCGGCGAGCGTGCCCGGATGCAAGCGGATCGAAATGTCTCCGCGGATCACCCGCGGAAACGCGTGGGCCGGCACCGCGAACTCCTCGACCGCCTCAAGCTGGTCGCCGGGCGCGAGCGGCTTCCACTCAGCCTCGTCGCCCTCGCCCACGCGGTGGAGGAGGGCGCCTCCTTCGACCACGGCGCCGGGCGCGACGGCGGGAGCCGCCGGGGCCGGATCCGGCGGCGGAGTGACCGGCTCGGCGTTGTCGAGCTCCATCTGCGGCAGCGGCACCGTCGGCGGCGGATTCGGCCGCGGTGGCTCGGGCACCAC
>CAMCPF010000274.1 GCA_945876515.1 Candidatus Kuenenia stuttgartensis | reverse complement strand
AGCACGGCGTGGAGCACGTTGAACAGGCCGGTCAGATTGATGGAGACGAGCCGGTCGAAGTCGGCCGGGGCGAGTTCGGCCATCGACCGCCTTGCCACGTTGATCCCCGCCGAGTTGACGACGATCGCCGGCGGGCCGGCGTTGGCCTCCGTCCAGGCCACGAGCCGGCCGACGGCCTCACGATCGGCGACGTCGCAGGCCTGCGGCAAGACCTCGCCGCCGACTGCGGCCCCGATCTCGCCGGCGGCCCGTGCGAGCTTCGCCGAATCCCGGCCCGTGATCACCACGCGGCAGCCCTCGCGGGCGAGCGCCGCGGCCACGCCCAGGCCGATTCCGCTACCGCCGCCGGTGACCAGCGCCGTCGCGCCTCGGAGCCAGGCTTCGTGATTCGCCGCGGTCATCTCGCTTGCTCCCGGTGGTTGAACGGCCCGCGTCATCGCGCCGGCAGTATGCCCGGGCGCGGTCGCTCGTGTCAGTCGGCCGCCGGTCGGGCGGGGATCGCGGCCTGCGTGGCGGTGAGCGTGGCCGCGGCGACGGCGGCGAGAAGGGCGAGGCCGGCGGTGGCGGCGATCCAGGCGAGCGGGAGTCGCGCCTGGCCGCTCGTCAGGGCCGGTGCGACGGCGAGCAGGGCCGCGGCCACGCCGGTGGCGAGTCCGAGCAGCACCATCAGCACCGTCTCGACGACGAGCACGAGCCGCACCCGAGCGAGCGTGAACCCGACGGCCCGCAGCACGGAGAAGGTCCCGAGCCGCTCGAAGAGCCCCTGCAACTGCACGGCTGCCACGCCGGCGGTGCCGAGCAGGAGCCCGAGCGTGCCGAGGGCCTGGAAGCCCGCCAGGAAGATGTTTTGCACAGCCTGCAGGCTCGCGAGCCGGGCTCGCGTGGGCGTCACCGTCACGCCCACGTCGGCCCAGGCCGCGGCGAGCGCCGCCGCCACCTCCGGCCGTTGCGATGGAGGCACGCGACCGGCATCGACCAGTGCGAGCGCGTAGCCCGAGCGCTCGGGAAACATCCGTTCGAACTGCCGCTCGCCCACGAGCACGAAGCCCTGCAGAATCCCCGGCTCGAGCAGGCCGACAATCTGAAGCCGCACGGGGCGGCCCGCGTCGTCGGCGAGCGTGAACTCGCTGCCCACGCCGCCGAGCTTGAGGCCCCACTGGGCCGTCGCCTGGTCGAGGATCGCGGGAATGGGCTCCGCGCCGCCAATGGGATCTTCTGCGGGCGGTTCGAGGAGCGTCCAGGGATTCGCTGAAGCGTCGTGCGCCGGCGTCGGCGCGTGGGCGACGAACGTGAACCCACCGCGGGCCATGAAGCCAGGGCCCACGCCGAGCACGGTGGGCCGCAGCGTGGCGTAGAGGTTCGAGCAGGCCGCGTCGTCTCCGCCGCTGCTGCGGAGCCGCTCGATCGTACAGTCGGCGAGCAGCTCCTGCTGCCGCGATGAGAGGCCGAGCCCAACGCGAGTCTCGGCGTCGGTTGGATCCACGCTCGTGGCCGCCCCGAAGGCCACTATCTCGGTCCAGCCACCGGTCGGCCCGCGGCGATCGGCCAGGTCGGTTGGCGGTCGCTGGGCGAACGACGACACCGCCACGATCAGGAAGGTGGCGGTCGCCACGATCGCAGCCACGGAAAAAGCCCGCCCCGGAGCGAAGGCGAGGTTGCGGTGGGCGAGCTGGGCGAGCGAGCGGAGCGGCTGGTTGCGGGGCACGGCGGTGAGCCAGAGCCGCACCACGGCCAACAGCCCCGCGAGCGCGGCCCCGCCGGCGGCGAAGAACAGCCCGACCGCGGTGCCTGGCGATGCGCTCCGGCCGAAGGCTGCAATGGCTGCCGCGAGGCCAAGCCCCACGACGGCGATCGTGGCCGCGAGTCGCCGCGACGTGCGGCCGGCGGCCGGGCCGCGTCCACGCAGGAGCGAAAGCGGTGACAACCCACCGGCCTTGCGGGCCGCCCAGGCAAGGGCTCCCAGCGCGATCACGAAGGTGGAAACGCCGCCGATGATGAGTGGCTTCAGAGGAGCCGCCGCCGCTTCAAACGCTCTGGTCGCGCCCGGCTCGACGTCAGCCGTCCAGGCGCGGCCGAGCAGGGCGAGCAGGGCCGTGGCCCAGGCCGGTCCCAGGAGCGTGCCCACCATGCTGCCGATCGCCGCTGCGATGCCGCCCACGGACAGGAGCAGGGCGGAGAGCCGCCGCGGTGGAAACCCGACCGCCGCCAGGATGCCGAGGTCGCGGCCCCGGGCCGCCACGAGCAGGCTGAAGAGCAGCCAGGCGAGCACGAGGCCGGCGATCACCACGAAGCTCGAGAGCGCGAGGAACAGGCTGCCGAAGGGGGTGGAGCCTCGCGCTGCGGCGAGCGCCTCCGCCCGCAAGGGCACGACCCGCAGGCCCGCGTTCTCAGGGCGAATCGTGGCGGCGAGTTTTGAGGTGATCGCGGCGACCGCGGCCGGGTCGGCCGGCTGCGGCAGCAGCCAGGCGGTCGTGTCGCCGAACCGTCCGGCGGCCAGGCGGCGGGCCGTGGCGAGCGAGACGAAGGCCTTGGGCGTGGGGCCGTGGGCCTTCCAGTAGCGGTCGTCTTCGTCGTGCGGTGGCGTGGTGCGGACCCGCGCCGAATCGAACGGGAAGGGGGGATCCCAGTCGGCGATCGAGTCTTCGTCGGTGATGCCCTCCACCTCGGGCACGACCGCGCGGGCGATCGCAGCGCCCGTCATTGCCGCGATGCCTGAGATCCGCAAGTCGGCCTCGGTCTCCGTCACGCGGCCGTGGATCGTCTCAGGTTGGAAGAACGTGATTAGCAGGCGATCTCCCACGGTCACCGGCCGGCCTTGGGCCGTGAGGTCGTCGGCCAGCCAGCGGTTGATGATCACGTCGCCGTCGGCCGGTGTCGCGAGCGGCGCGCCCTCGTCATCGACGAGCGCGCCGACCGGCAGGCTGGTGGCGTCGATGCCGAGGATCGTGGAGTAGGGCACGCTCGCCTTCGCTGCGCCCCCGTCGCGCAAGCCGGCGACCGGCGTGATCGCGTTGGCCAGGAAGGCGAGCGTGGGGCGGCCGCCGAGCGGGGCGAGCACCTCTGCCGCCGCCCGATCGATCGGCTCGGGCAGGATCAGCCGGCGACTCGTGAGCCGGAGGCTTGGCGGCTCGGCGGTCGCCGGCTCGAGGGCCAGCCGATAGTCGTCGAGCGTGGGCGCGAGCCGGTCGCGGAGCCAGGTCGCGGCCTCACTCCCGGCGGGCATGCCGACGGCGAGCAGGACGTTGGCCGCGTCGTCGAGCCGCAGGATCCGGCGGGCCGTCTCCAGCGAGGTGACGACGAGCGGCGCGGTGGCCTGCACGGGCCGTAGCGAGAACTGCCCGATGCCCTCCGGCGGCAGCACCGCCGTGACACTCAGGCGGCGGCCGGCCGATTCACCCGTGCGGCGACCGAGCGGGCTGTCGGCGGGCACGCTTGACGGGGTCGGCAGGCGGAGCACCACCGCCTCGCCCGTGGCCAGGTTGAGCGATTTCGCGAGCGGTTGGTTGACGAGCACGCCCTCTGGCTCGAGCGCCGGCGGAGCCGGCTCGAAGCCGAGGGCTGCGGGATCGTCGCAGGCCAGGAGCGTGACCCGCGCCGTGGCCCCGCCAGGCTTCACCGCGACCGCGGGCATCACGATCGCGGGCACGACCTGACGCGGGCCGCCGGTTTCGGCCGCGAGGCTCATGGCCAGGTTCGCCGTGAAGAACTCCCCAGCGATCACGGCCGCGTCGATCCGCCCGAGCCTTTCGATTGCCAGCCGCGCGAGGCCCGCCTGCATGCCGTCGCCGACCGAGAGCGCGCCCGCGATCGTGGTTGCCACCACACCGCAGGCCGCCGCCAGTGCGGCCACCTGCGGCCACCACTGGCGGGTGAGCGTGGCGGCCAGGCCGGCGAGCGAGCCGACAGGTTGGCGGCCCGCGTCGCTCATGGCAGCAGCCGCCCGTCCACGAGCCGCCGCACACCACCGACCCGCTCGGCCAGCGACTCCGCGTGGGTCACGACCACGAGCATCCCGCCGGATTCCGTCGTGAGGTCGAGGAGCAGGTCGGCCACGTCCGTCGCGGACCGCGAATCGAGTTGGCCGGTGGGCTCGTCGGCAAGCACGAGCCGGGGGGCGAGCACGACCGCCCGTGCGACGGCGACCCGTTGCCGCTCGCCGCCGGAGAGCTCGCCGGGGCGGTGGTCGAGCCGGCCGGCAAGGCCCACCCGCTCGAGCAGCCGCCTGCCGCGGGCGATCGTCTCGCGAGGCACGCGACCGGCGGCGAGCGCGGGCACGAGCACGTTGTCGAGCGCCGTGCAGCCGGCGAGCAGGTGGTGATCCTGGAACACGAAGCCGATCCGCCGGTTGCGGAAGGCCGCCCGGGCCGCCGCGTTGCCCGTGAAGGGATCCACGCCGTCCAAGCGCACGGAGCCCGCTGTCGGCTCGTCGATCGCGCCGAGGATCGAGAGCAGCGTGCTCTTGCCGGAGCCCGACGGGCCCATGATGGCCATCCGTCGGCCGGGCTCGAGCGTGAACGAGACGCGGTCGAGCACCGGCAGCCCGCCGCCGGCGGTGGCGAAGGATTTCGAGACCTCCGTCACGTCGAGCATGCCGTGGTCCTCAGGCGTCGGCGCGGTAGGCGGCCAGCCGGGCACCGATCTCGGCGGGCACGGGCACGGGCTCGGGTTTGCGGCCGGGATGCAT
>CAMCPF010000273.1 GCA_945876515.1 Candidatus Kuenenia stuttgartensis | reverse complement strand
GGTAATACATCGCCACGCAGCCCGGGCGGATCTCCGGAAAGGCCGACACGATCTGCGCCCGCATCTCGCCGGTGGCGCTCGCGATCCGGCAGCGGCCGCCAGCCGTAAGCCCGTACCTGCGGATGTCGTCGGGATGGATCAAGACGATGTCCCGCCGGGTCTGGTTGCGGTAGAGATCTTCCTCCTCGTACACGACCGTGTTGAACTGTCCCTCGCTGCGGATCGTCATCAGGACGAGCCCCTCCGGGGCAGGCGGCAGCGTGTGGACGACGAGATGGGCCTTGCCGTCGGCCGTGGGGAAGCTGGCCGTGTCGAGGGCCCGGCCGGGGATCGAAAACTCCTTCTTCGTCTGGTCGATCTCGGCGATCTGCTCGAGGCCGGGAACGATGGCCGCGATCGCCCGGCGGATCGTGCTCGTGTGGGCCATGTCGTGCCAGTTCACGGGGCCGCCCTCGCCCAAGACCCGGAGGGCCAACTCGGCGATGATCGCCACCTCGGCCCGGGGGCCCGAGTGCTCGTCAGCCGGGTGCCGCGGCTTGCCGCCGTCGGAGAGCCGGATGTAGCTGAACATGCTCTCCTGCGTGGAGGGCTCGGGCTCCTCGTCGCGGGCGAGCACCGGCAGGATGATCGTCTCCTCGCCGCCGAGGCCGCCGGCGTGGCCCGTGTTCAGCGAGGTGCTGAGGTAGACCACCGTGCCGATCTTGGCCATCGCCCGCTCCGCATAGGTCGCGTCAGGGCTCGCGCCCCAGAGGTTGCCGCCGAGGCAGAGGGCGAACTTCATCGTGCCAGCGTCGGCCGCGTCGAGGCACTCGAGCGTGTCGTAACCCTTCGTCGTAGGGAGCTTGACGGCGAAGTGCCGCTCCAGCCGCTCGAAGAGCGCGGCCTTGAGCGTGGGCGTGACACCCACGGTGCCCATGCCTTGGATGTTGGAGTGGCCGCGAATCGGCTGCAGGCCCGCGCCGGGCCGGCCCACCATCCGTCGCATCAGCGCGAGCGCCGCGATCGCCTGCACCGTCGCGGCGCCGTGGAGGTGGTGCGTGACGCCCATCGTCCAGGCGAACACGGCCCGCCGGCTCTCCGCATACTGGGTAGCAAGGTCGTCGATCTCTCGCCTGGAGACGCCGCTCTTGGCCACGATCTCGTCCCAGGAGAGGGCGTCGATGGTGGCGGCAAGTTCGGGCCAGCCGGTGCAGTGAGCGTGCAAAAACGGCTCATCGACGACCGGCTCGCCCGCGGCGTTCAGCGGCCGCTCGGCCTGGATCTCCCGGAGGCGCTTCATCATGCCGTACACGAGAGCCAGGTCGCCGCCGACATACGGCTGCACGTAGGTGCTCGCGATCTCGGCCCCGAAGAACAGCGCCCAGGGGTCGCTCGGCACCGAGAAGTTGACGAGCCCCGTCTCCACGATCGGGTTCACCACCACCACCTTGCCCCCCTTGCGACGCACCGTCATCAGCGTCCGCATCATCCGCGGGTGATTGCTCGCCGGGTTGCCCCCGATGAGCATCGTGAAGTCGCTCTGCTCCATGTCGTCGAGTTGGATCGTGCCGGCGCCGGTGCCGATCACGGTCGCCAGCCCCACGCCGCTGGCCTGATGGCAATAGAAGGAGCAGTTGTTGACGTGGTTCGTGCCGTAGAGCCGGGCAAAGAGCTGCAGTAGGAAGCCCGCCTCGTTGCTCGAGCGGCCGCTGAAGTAGAAGAAGCTCTCGTCGGGCGCCGTCGCCCGGAGCTTGGTCGCGATCCGCTCCATGGCCTCGCCCCAGGAGATCGGCCGGTAGTGCTGCGAGCCCTTCTCGAGGATCACCGGCTGCACCAGCCGGCCCGAGTGCTCCATCTCGCGGGGCGAGAACCGGCGGAGCTGCGGGATCGAGTAGGTCTCGAAGAAGGTCGGCTTTACCGCCCCCTGCATGTCGGCGACCATCGCCTGAAACGACTTCTTGCAGACTTCTGGGAAGTGGCCGGCCTCGTTGACCATCCCGCCGGCCTGGCCGCCCATGCCCAGGGCGCAGGTCTTGCAGGCGTTCTTCGACCGCATCGCCTGCCAGAGGGCCCACAGGCCGCCGGCCTCGCGGGCCTTCTTGAAGGTGTAGAGGACGGCCCGCCAGCCGCCACCGGTTTTCACTCGTCCCATCGGGCGTTGCTCGCGGTGTGGTCAGGGACTCGTGAAAAGGTCAAACGTGAGGGCCGGGGTTGCCCATGCCATCTCGCCGGACGCTCCCTTCGGGCATCCTGCCCTCCGGTCGCTCGATGCTAGCTCGCTTTCGGCATCCTGCCTGCGCTCGCTATCAACGCCGCTCGATTGGCATGGGCAACCCCTCCGACCGAGAGAAGTTTCAGCGATTCAGCCCAGGCTCACGGTCACGGTCTTGTGCTCGAGGTAGGGGTCAAGCCCCTTCTCGCCAAGCTCGCGGCCGAAGCCCGACTGCTTGAAGCCGCCGAAGGGCGCCGCGGCGTCGAACACGTCATAGCAGTTGACCCAGACGGTGCCGGCCCGCAGCCGCTTGGCCGCCTCGTGGGCCTTGGCGATGTCGCGGGTCCAGACGGCGGCGGCCAGGCCGAAGTTGGTGGCGTTGGCCCGGCGGATCAGCTCGTCCATGTCGGAGAACTTCAGCACCGAGAGCACCGGGCCGAAGATCTCCTCGCGGGCGATCGCCATTTCGTCCTTGACGTTCGTGAACACGGTCGGCTCGATGAAGAATCCCTTGTCGCCCACGCGGCCGCCGCCTGTGGCGAGCGTCGCTCCCTCCCGCTGCCCGAGCTCGATGTAGCCCATGATCTTGTCGAACTGGGCCCGGTCCACCTGCGGCCCCTGCTGGGTGCTCGGATCGAAGGGATCGCCCACGCGCCGGGCCTTGCTGTCGGCCACCACCCGCTCCACGAACTCGCCGTGGATCTTGTCCTCCACGAACAGCCGCGAACCGGCGCAGCAGCATTGGCCTTGATTCAGATAGATGCCCACGTGGGCCCCCGCCGCGGCCGCGTCGAGGTCGGCGTCGGCGAACACGATGTTGGGGCTCTTGCCGCCGAGTTCGAAGGTGAGCCGCTTCAGCTGGTCGGACGCCTGCCGCATGATGATCTGCGCCGTCTCGCCGGAGCCGGTGAAGGCCACCTTGTCGATCCCGGGGTGCTTGACGATCGCGGCCCCGGCCGTGGGCCCGAAACCGGGCACGACGTTGATCACGCCGTCGGGCACCCCCGCCTCTTGGGCCAGCCGCGCGAGCCTGAGGGCCGTCAGCGGCGTCTGCTCGGCCGGCTTCATCACGACCGTGCAGCCGGCGGCGAGCGCCGGCCCCCACTTCCACGCCACCATCGTGATCGGGAAGTTCCAGGGGATGATCTGGCCGGCCACGCCCACCGGCTCCTTCCGCGTGTAGCAGAAGAAGTTGCCGTTGATCGGGATCGTGACCCCCTGGATCTTGTCGGCCCAGCCGGCGTAGTAGCGGATCACGTCGAGCGCCAGCGGAATGTCGCCGAGCCTGGCGTCGCTCACCGGCTTGCCGTTGTCGAGCGACTCGAGCGCGGCCAACTCGTCGATCTCGGCCTCGATCAGGTCGGCCAGCCGCATCATGATCCGGCCCCGCTCGCGGGCGTTCATCCGCGGCCACGGCCCCTCGTCGAAGGCCTTGCGGGCGGCCCGCACCGCCATCTCGACGTCGGCCGCGTCGGCCTCGGCCACCTGGGCGATCACCTCCTCCGTCGACGGATCGATCGTCTCGAACGTCTTGCCGCTCCGGGCCGGCGTCCACTGGCCGTCGATCAGGAGTTGCGTCTGGCGAATCTGGGGCCGGGCGGCCTTGCGGGGGGCGGTGACGGTGGCCATGCAAGCGTTCCTCGAGAAGGCATTTTCCCCGGACCTGAACCTGATCAGACCCGAATGTTTGCTGTCGGCATCGTAGCCGCGATAGTCTGGCGGCTGCAAGGAAGAAGGCGGTGGCGCGCGTGGCGTCGCCGTCCCACAACGGTTCGACGCGGGGTCGCCTTCAGGCGGACCGCAGGTGCGGGTGGCGGCCGGGCTGGACCCGGGCTTCACCCGTGGCATTCAGGAGATTCAGCGATGCGTGCTTTCCAAGTGACAGGTCTGGCGATGGCGCTGGTGCTCGGGTTCGCCGTGACGGCGACCGCCGAGGTGACGAGCGGTCCGCAGGTGGGCGACATGGTGGGCGCCTTCACGGTGACCAAGGTGACGGGCAACCCCGACGACGGCGTGGCCGACGGCAGGACCCTCTGCTACCGCTGCAAGATGGGCCAGCGGCCGGTGGTGATGGTGTTCGCCCGCTCCGCGGACGAATCGTTCGCCAAGTTTCTCAAGAAGCTCGAGGGCGAGCTCGAAGAGCATGCCGACGAGAAGCTGACCGCGTTCGTGAACATGGTGGGCACCGACGCCGAGAGCCTGAAGAAGGCCGCGGCCGACTTCGTCGCCAAGCACGACATCAAGCGGGTGGCCTTCGTGATTCCGGAAGACCTCGAGAACGGCCCGCCCGAGTTCAAGATCGCCCCCGGCGCCGACGTGACCGTCGTCTGCTACAAGGGCGGCGAAGTAAAGGCCAACCACGCCTTTGCCAAGGGCGGCCTCACCGACGAGAAGATCGACGCGGTCGTCGAGGCGTCGTGCAAGCTGGTCGACTGAGGACCGGATTGTGACCCGCGGGAGACGGTCCCCGCCCGGGGACTGTCTCCCTTCGGGCTCTGTCCTTCTGCGTGGGTCGGGGTTGC
>CAMCPF010000272.1 GCA_945876515.1 Candidatus Kuenenia stuttgartensis | reverse complement strand
CGCCGACGCGGCGAAGGAGCCGGTGCTCGAGATCGCCGCGCTGGTGGACGCTACCCGGCCGATCGATCTGCCGCCGCAGGTTCAGCGGCTCGCGGTGGCTCCCGGCAGCGACCGGGCGGCACTGGTCGCGGCGGCCGCCCGGGCCGACTGGACCGTGATCGTGGCGCCCGAAAGCGACGGCATCCTGCTCGATCGGGTGCGGGCCGTGCGGGCGGCCGGTGGCCGGGTGCTCGCGCCGGCCGATGGGCAAATCGCGACTGCGGCCGACAAGCAGGCCACGATCGACGTGCTCGCGGCCAGTGGCCTGCCCGTGCCGGCCGGCCGCAGTCTCGCGGCGGGTGAGCCGATCCCGGCGGGCTTCCGTCTGCCGGCCGTCCGCAAGGCCCGCGGTGGCTGCGGGGGCGAAGCTCTCGAGATGATTGACCGGCTCGATCACCCGCCTGCCGCGCTGGCGACGCGGCTCGAGGCCCTGACCACCGGCACTCCGGTCGGCGTCTCGCTCATCTGCGGACCCGCGGGCCCGCTCGCTCTGCCGCCGATGCGGCAGCGGTTTTCGGCCGGCGCGGCCCCCCGCTACCTCGGCAGCGATCTGCTCGCCGACGAAGCGACTGCCCTGCGGGCCACGGCCCTCGCCATCCGGACAGCCGCCGCCCTGGAAGCCGCTGCAGGCTGGCTCGGCGTGGACTTGATCCTCGGGCGAAGGCCCGACGGCCGCGATGACCGCGTGCTCGAGGTGAACCCGCGACTGACCACGTCGTTCGTCGGCCTCGCGGCCCTGTTTGCATCGAGCCTCGTGGCGGCGATGATCGAGGCGGCGACGGGAGGGCGGCCGGCGATTCAGCGAGCCGCCGGCTCGGCTGCCGCCGGCAGTTTCGACCTGCCCGCCGACTGAACGCGAGCCTTCGAGACCTTCATGCCTGCTTCCGCCGACCTCGTCGCCCTCGACATCGGCGGAGCCAACCTCAAGGCCGCCGACGGCCTCGGCTGGTCGGCGAGCGTGGCGTTTCCGCTCTGGCAACGGTGGCGGGAACTGCCGGAGGCACTCGCGGCCCTGGTGGCCGAGCGGAGGCCGCAGAGGCTCGTGGCCACGATGACCGGGGAGATCTGCGACTGCTATGCGTCGCGGGCCGCGGGCGTGGCCCAGATCGCCGAGTCGCTGCTGGCAGCCTCGACCGCGACGGGCTGCCACGAACCGCCGGGCGTCTACCTCGTCGATGGCCGGATCGTGGCCGCGGTGGAGGCGACCCGCGAGTGGCGGCTCGCCGCCGCCTCGAACTGGCATGCCCTCGCCCGCCTGGCCGCCACGCTCGTGCCGTCGGGCAACGGTCTCCTGCTCGACATCGGCTCCACGACCACCGATATCGTACCCCTCCGCGACGGCCAGCCCGCGGCCCGCGCGAGCGACGACGCCGGCCGGCTGCTGTCGCGGGAGCTCGTCTACACCGGCATCGAGCGGACGCCCGTGGCCGCGGTCGCCCCCTGCCTGCCCCACCGAGGAAAGCTCCGGCCGGTCGCCAGCGAGCGGTTCGCCGACTCGCGCGACGCCTGGCTCGTGCTGGGAGCGCTGCCCGAAGATCCTCTGGCTCGCGACACGGCCGACGGCGGCCCCGCCACCCGCGACGCGGCCCGCGTGCGGCTCGCGCGAACGATGCTGCTCGACCCGGAGGACTACACGGCGGCCGACGCGGCCGCGGCGGCCGACAACATCGCCGCCAGACAGGCGGCCATGATTTCGCTGGCACTCAAGCACGTGGCCCGGGCCGGCGACGGACCGCCCGAGACAATCGTGCTCGCGGGCCACGGCGACCGCCTCGCCGAGCGGGCAATCGACCGCGCCGGCTGGCGGCCGAGGATCGCGCGGCTGGCCGACGCCGTCGGCCCGGCGGTGGCTCGCGCGGCCCCGGCTCATGCGGTCGCGTGCTTGGCTCGCGGGGAGATCGGCTGATGGCGACCTGGCGCATGGGAACGCTCCGGGCCGGACCGATACCGCCGGCGGGGCAAGTCGTGAAGGTCGGAGGCAGTTTGCTCGGCCTGACTGACTGGCCCGACCGCCTCGCCGATCTGGTCGCCCAACTCAACGCTCAGGCCCCCCAGCCGCTCCTGGTCGTCGGCGGTGGCCACGTGGTCGATGGTCTGAGGGAGATCGACGCGGCGAGCCCCAGGCCGCCAGCCCTGATGCACGACCTGGCGATCGATGGAATGTCGCTCACCGCCCGGATCGTCGCCGACGCCCTCGGCCTGCCCCTGGTCAGAACGGCCTCCGAAGCCGGTGTGCTCGATGCGGCGGCCTGGCTTGAGTCCGCGGAGCCTTCAGCGCGACTGCCGGCCGGCTGGCACGTCACGAGTGATTCGATCGCCGCCTGTGTGGCGGCCGAGACGAGCAGCGGTCTGCTGCTCGCCAAGCGGGTGCCGCCGCCCGAGGGCGATCACGCTCTCGACCGCCTGGCCGCGGCCGGCTGGGTGGACGCCCACTTCCCCGTGGCAGCAGCCACGGTCGCGACGATCACGTGGGCCGCCCCAGCGTGAACTCGCAGCTACCAGCGCCAGCCGGTCTCGGGCCGGCCGGCGATGGCCGAATCGCGGGCTCCGGCCAGGGCCCGGTCGTCGCGGGTGGCCGCGGCGAACTGCCAGGGCTGCACCATCACGCCACCGCTTGCCGAGAGCACCCAGGTGCGACCCTTTTTCAGTCCCGACGCGACCGTGGCGACGCTCTTGGGCACTTCGTACGCCGGCAGCGGCAGCCGCTGGGCGTCGAGCAGGAGGCCGATGTCGAGGTCGGCGCGCTTGGCGAGCTGCCGCCCCTGGATCAAAGCCGCGACCACCGCCAGATCGACACAGTTGACGAGTTCGGCGAACACCGGCTGCTCGGCGGCCAGCGCGTCGTATTCCTTGGTCATCGCTTCGCACCATTTGGCGGCGACTTGGTCCTTGCCGGCCGCGCCCCGCTGCACGCCGTCGCGGCCTGCGACGTCGCTCTCCGTCAGGCACTTCATCCGCCGGCCGTCGATTGTCCAGGCGAGCTCGTCGGGATCCCGGGCGATCGGGTCGTACTCGGCCTCGAGCCAGAAGCGGGGCAGCGCCGGCGCCCGGCCGCCGGCCGGCACCATCGAGAGGTAGCTCGGCAGCCCGGCCACACCCGAATCCTCGAGCCCCATGCCGATCCGCTTCATCCGGTAGTCGGCCGCCACCAGCACCCGAGCCATTCGGCTGTCGCCCGGCACGCCGCCGACCGTCACGGTCTGCGGCCCCAGCGCCTCCTCCATCCCCCGGAACACACGATTGGCATCAGGACCGATGGTCCGCTGCTTCGCCAGGAACGCCGTGACACGGGCGACGCCCTCGGGCGTCGGGTCGATCGAGCAGAGGATGCCTCCCTGCCGGGCCCCGTCGATGGCCCGCAGGGCCACGAGCAGGTCTTCCAGCTGCAGCAGCGGCCGACGGCTCTTCGCGCCCACGACGTTGCCCTGCGCGTCGACGCTGATCCGGTCGGCCGGGCCCGCCAGCACGATGTCGCGATGCTCGGGATCGACGAACACGTGAGTGATCCGCTCGAGCCCGCCGAGAAACAGCACGTCGGCCGGCAGCGGCGCCTTGCCGGCGATCGATTCCTCGACAGCGGCGATGACCCGGGCGAGCGATACCTTCCGCAGGTCGCTCGGCTCACCGCTGGCGATGTCGGCAATCGCTTTCTGCCGCTCCGCGGCCAACGACTCGAGCGCTTTGGGGTCGAGGTTGCCGACGATCCCCTGGGCGTCGATCGCGATACCCCCGACGGCCTGGTTGCCCAAGCCCCCGCCAAACTGGGCCACGGCACGTTCGTGGGCTAGGAAACCGAGGCTGGCAGCCAAGAGCCAGGCGACAAAAGGCGTCCGGAAGCGACTCATGGAAACCCTCATTGCGACGCGGAAAGAGCCTGCGGACAATAGGGCAGATGCTAATCGGGTCCGGCAAAAGCGGCAAACCCGATTCCCCCGATGAAAAGGCCCCCGCGGCCCCGCTCCGCCCCCTCGTCGCGACCTATTCCCGGCTCCGCATGACGTCCGCAGCCCAGCCTCCGTTTCTTCGCATCAGCGATCCGGTCACCGGTCGCCACGTCGTGCCGCTCGTGGCCGGCGAACGGATTACGCTGGGGCGGGCGCCGAGCAACAAGATCGTCGTGCACGACGAGCGGGCGAGCCGGTTTCACGCGGAGGTGTTTTCGACCGACTCGGGCTGGATGGTCCGCGACCTCGACAGCCGCAACGGCACGCTGATCGACGGCCAGTTGCTCGTCGGTGACCGGCGGCTCGCGGCGGGCGACCGCTTCCAGATCGGGCTGGCCGAGGTGGCGTATTGCGAGCCCGGTTCCGAGGGAGACACCTCCGGAGCCACCGCGGCCGGCGGCAACGCAGCCACGGGCGAGATGCCGGCCGACGTCGAGGCCTGGCATGCCTCGATCACCCATCGGCGCACCCGCAGCCGCCTGCTCGACGAGATCGGAGCCGCGGCCGGCTCGGCCCCGCGGGTCGGCCGCGCCGCCGCGGAACTCTGCCGCCTCGCCTTCTCGCTGGGCAGAGCCGGTGATCTGGCCGCCGTCTCCCGCCTGGCGCTGGCCTCCGCGATCGCCGACACGGCCGCAACCCGCGGCGTCGTGCTCCTCCCGGAGCGGATCGGTGACGATGCGCCGGGAGGTGGCGCCGCCGCCGCCTCCCTCGCCCCGGTCGCCGCAGTGCCCGACCCGTG
>CAMCPF010000271.1 GCA_945876515.1 Candidatus Kuenenia stuttgartensis | reverse complement strand
CGCTGCAAGGATGGCCGCGTGACGACCGACGGGGGCTGGACCTGGAAATACCCGCTCGACGTCCCGATCGACCGCGTGGCCCCGGAAGGTCTCGCCGGCCGCGCGGCAGTAGCGGCTCCATGAACATGAAGTCTCACGTTCACAGTTGGTCCGCTCGGGGTCGCGTTGCCGAGAGTACGAACTCCTCATCGGATGAGGCTGCGACAGGTCTCGCGAGGCCATCAATGACATCGATCAACCCTGCCGTCCCGGTTTCCCGTCGCTCCTTCCTCGGGCATGCCGCCGGTGGGCTCGCTGCTGTGTCGGCGGTGCCCGGGCTGGCCGCCCATCGCGCCGCGGCCGATGACACGATCGCCTTCTTCGTCGTGGGTGACACCCACTTCTTCGCCGACGCTGCGGTTCCAGATCGGCTCCACGAAAAGTCGGCGGCAGTCACCGGCGCGCTTGTGGACCAACTCAACGAACTGCCCGGCACAGAGATCCCCGAGCGGGCCGGGAGCGGGGCGGTTCGCAAGCCGTTCGGCGTGATCCATGCCGGCGACGTGATCGACACCGGCGACAAGCAGGGCAAACTCCAGGACGCCATGCAGCGGACGGAGGTCGCGGCCTTCGAGCGGACCATGGGGCTTTCCGGCGACGACGGCGGGCTCGCCTATCCGGTTTACGAGGTTCACGGCAACCACGACGGTCCGGCGGGCAAGGGGCCCGCGATCGAGCGGATCACCGAGCGAAACAAGACCCGGCCGCGGGTGGACCACGTCTCGCCGAACGGGCTCCACTATGCCTGGGACGTGGGCGACGTGCGGTTCGTGAACCTGGGGATCGTGGTGGGTTCGGTGCCCGGGATCGAGCGGCGGCGGCGGTACGCGCCGCTCGGGAGCCTCGATTTCCTCGTGACCGACCTGCAGGAGAACGTGGGCGACAGCGGCCGGCCGGTCGTGATCACCCACCATGTGGACATCGCCCGCTACACGACTCCCGTGCCGGCCGACGCGCCGTTTGCCGACAAGGAGTGGGATCCGGCTGACGTGGGGGGCTTCTTTGCGGCCCTGCGGGAGTTCAACGTGGCGGCGGTGTTCTACGGCCACACGCATTCCCGACAGGTCTGGAGGTGGGACGGCCGAGCCTGTCGGCCTGCGGGCGAGTCGCTCGCGGAGGACGCGGCCGACGGCGACGGACCACGTGAGATCGACGTGTTCAACGTTGACAACTCGTCGCACTTCGCCGGCCCGGCCCAGGCCGTGTTCTCTGTCGAACTCGGGCCGGACGGGCTCGCGGTACGGGAGTATGCGACGAAGGACGCCTGGGAGACCGGGTTCTGGTCGCCGCTCATCTGGCGACGGCCCACGGCCGCGGTGGCAGCGTCGTGAGGCGGCCGCGGGTGAAAGCGGGGAGGGATCACGTCATGGGAGGCTTGGTGATGAACGGCACGCGGTGCAGCGGATGGGTGTGGATCGTGTGTCTGGTGGCTGGTGTCACCCGCGCCGAGGTGCCGCCAGTGCCGGCCCAGGCGACGGAACTGAAGCCGATCTCGTTCGCCGTGATCGGTGACTTCGGCCTCGACGGCTGGAAGCCAAAGAGCAACCCCGACGACGGCACGAAGCCGCACGAGCGCCGCAACCCGAATCAGGCCGCGGTGGCCGATCTCGTCGCCTCCTGGAAGCCCGACTTCGTGATCACCACCGGCGACAACAACTATCCCAAGGGGGAGGCCGCCACGATCGACGCCAACGTGGGCAAGTATTACGCCGCATTCATCGGCAACTACAAGGGCATCCACGGCCCCGGGGCCGATTCGAACCGGTTCTTTCCCGTGCTCGGCAACCACGATTGGGACGCGCCCGGCGTCCGCTGCCAGCCCTACCTCGACTACTTCACGCTGCCGGGCAACGAGCGGTATTACGACTTCGTCTGGGGGGCTGTGCACTTCGTCATGCTCGACAACGATGGTCGGGAGCCGGACGGCACGAAGCGGGGCTCGAAGCAACATGACTGGTATCGGACCGTGATCGAGGCGAGCCGGTCGCCGTTCCAGGTGGTGGTGGCCCACCATCCGCCCTACTCGTCGGGCCAGCACGGCGGCAACGACCACGCCGACTGGGGCTTCCACGAGCATGGCGTGGAGTTGATGCTCGCCGGCCACGATCACAACTATGAGCGGATCGAACGCGACGGCATGGTCTACGTGATCAACGGGGCCGGCGGGGGCAACGTCCGCCGGATGAAGGACGCGGTCGAGGGAAGCAAGGCGCGGTTCACCGGCAAGCACGGTGCGATGCGGATCGACGTAGCGCCCGCCGAGCGCGATCCGGACGCCTGGACGCTCACCTCGCGGTTCATCGCGGTGGACGGCACGGAGGTGGATGTGTTCACGATCACCCGACCAGGCCGCTGACGGGGCCGCTGATCTCGCCGCTCAGCGGCGGGGCTCGAAGCCCATTTGGATCCGCCGCTGGTCCTTGGCGCGGCGATACTCGGTGCGGCGGGCCCGCGACTCGGCGGAGGTCTTGTCGATCCATTGCTTGCTCCGGGCGTTGCGGCCCTCCTCACTGCGATCCCGCCGCGAGGCTCCGGGGGGAGGTGTGGCTCCCGCCGTAGGTTGCTGACCGGCCGGCTGGACCTGCGGCCCCGGGCCGCTTTGCTGCCCGCCGCCCTGCCCGCCGCGCTCGGCGAGCCGCCGCTCTCTTTCGGCCTCCCATTTCTGACGCCGCTCTTCCTCCTCCTTGATCCGGCGGTCGAGTTCGGCCGCCCGCCGGTCTGGCGGCAGCGCGAAATACGATTCGACCTCCGCCACCTCTCGGGCCTCGAACAGGCGGCCGATCTCCGCGCGGGCCTGGTCTCGATAGGCCTCGGGCACTCCCCGCACGGTCTCGAACACGGCGCCGAACGAGGCGTCGGCAGAGTCGAACGGCTGGCCGGAGCGGGCCGCGGCCTGGAGTTGGGCGATCTGGCCGTCCACGCTCTCCCGCACCGCCAGGATCTCGGTCGGGGTGCGGCCGCGCAGGAAGAGCCACGCGAGACCGGCGAGACCGACGAGCACCACGGAGACGGCGGCGATCTTGACCGCCCGCCCGGCCGAGCCCTCCGCCCGTCGCGAACGGGCCAGTTCCGCAAGCGCCTGTCGCCGGGCCGATACGGTTGCCGTCATGAGTCTCACTCCCGATGGCCGAGCCGAGTGCCCAAAGTCGGACCTCGATTCCAGAAGAATACCAACGCCGCCGCGGCCGGGCCGCAGGCTGCCGTTCAACGGCCGGGCGAGACGAAAGTTTCGCCGGCTGTCCTGACCCAGACGTCGAGGTGGTGGTCGTCGGCCACCGGAAAAAGTTCCGGGCCGGCGACCCTGGAGAGCGGGGCGAACCCGGGATCCTGGGGCTGCGACCGCGGGGCGTAGCCGAGCAACCGCTTCCATTTCGAGGTGTGGCGATCGAGGGCGATGCCCTCCAGGCCGACGTAGTAGCGATGGTGCGGGTGATCGGGTGGCACGCCGAGGTCGAGCGGTTCCCGCGGTACGAACCGATACGGGTCGGTCGAGACCACTTCGCGGCCGGTCGCCGTGTCCTCGATGACGAACAGCGGCAGCGAGCCGGGGACGGGCCGCGAAAACACCTCGAAGCTCGGAGGGCCCTGGGCGGCACCGACGTCGATCACCCGCCCATCGCGGACGTGCACCGGGACGAGCGGCGTGGCCGCCGGGTCGAAGGTGAGCCGGCCGTAGTCCACCTTGTCCACGAGCGAGCGGGCGAGTTCGATCGCTCGGTCGCGGCGGTTGACGACGAGAAACACGCGGTACCAGATCGTCGTCTGCGGCTCGAGCCGGAGCTTGGGGATGAACTCGACCACGTCGTAGTTGCGAAACGAGTTCTCGGGGCGGGTCCGCCAGTCCTGCCAGCGCTTCTCGTAGAGCTGCGGCGCGTGGGCGAGATAGTCACGGAGCAGGCTCGGCGCGAACTGGCAGTGGGGCTCGCCTCGCGCCGCCCGGGCCCGCTCCGCTTCGAGATGGCGGTCGCGGCCGAACACGAGGGCCAGGCTCGGGGCGTCGTCGGCGTCGCGCATGCTCGCGACCCGCCAGCCACCCGTCTTGGCGACGTCGATGGCGGAGTCGGGCCGGTCGGCCGGGAACATCTCCGCCCGTGGCCGTGGCTGCCCGTCAGCCCCCGCGATCGCGTGCACCGGAAGGCTCGTGAGCCGGGTGCCGCCCCAGGGAGCGTTCAAGAAGTCGAACACGACGTCATCCCGCGGACTGAAGTTGTGGACCACCCAGGTGAGTTCGAGGATGCCCTGGCCAACGTCCCGCGTCTGGCAGGCGAACAGGATCGGCGAACGATGGATCGTGCGGACCTGGGGCACGAGCCCCCAGGTGAGCGTGCGGATCGTGCGGGCCGAGGCGTCGGTCTCGAGGGCGAGCAGCGGGCAGTAGAGGCTCTGAACGGCGGCCTCGCCGGGGATGTAGGCCCCGGAGTTGTGGACGAAGAACGACGACTGGAAGGGCGACCGCTCGAACCGTTCCCGGACCTCGTCGGGCACGGGGCCCGCCTTCGCCAGCGACTCGACGCCGTTGTACCGCGAGCAGACGGCCACGAACTGCCAGACCTCGTCGTTCCACGGCGAGCGGTCGTTGCGCTCGTCGCGCCACGACGGCGGCACGCTCTCGCCGAAGGGACCGCGGAGCGAATAGATCTGGCCGCCCTTGCCGATCCGGACGGCGAACGAGTCGTCGCCCCCCTGGCGATGGGCGAGCTCGGCGAGAAAGACCT
>CAMCPF010000270.1 GCA_945876515.1 Candidatus Kuenenia stuttgartensis | reverse complement strand
CCGCAGGTTCGTGCCCCGTCCCCCGCCGTCACCCCCGTGAAGCCGCTGGCCGACACCCTCTGGACACTCGTCCGCTGGACGCTGCCGCTCGCGGCCGCGGCGGTGATCGTGGCCGTCGCGCTGGGGTCGCACCGAATCGGTGAGGAGGTGCGGCGCCGAGTCGAGGCGCAGCTGCGGGACCGGTTCCCCCACCTCACGGTGACCGTCCGCTCGGCGAGCCTGGTCGAGGGCGAGGGCATCATCGTCCGCGGCGTCTCGCTGGCGTGCGCGACCACCGGGAACCCACCCCCGGCCGATCCGGCCGCCGGCACGATGCTGGTGATCGACGAGGTGGACATCGAGTGCGGTACGACCCTCGCCGACCTCGCCACGGGCGAGCCGCGGATCACGGCGATCCGGCTGCGGCGTCCGGTCGTCCATGCCAGCCGCGACACCGCCGGTCGCTGGAACGTCGCCGACCTGCTCGCCGTTCGCGGAGCCGGTCCCAGCATCCCGGTCGATGTCGAGGATGCCACGCTCGAGGTCCGAGATGCCGCCGAGGGACGCCACTTCCTGCTGCGAAACGTGAGCCTCGAACTGCGACCTGAGACCGGTGCCACAGCCGTGACGCGGACGCTGCTGCGGGGCACGGTGGCTGGGGACCTCTTCGATCACGCCGACTTCGAGGGGCATCTCGACGCCGCGGGCTGCTTCGCGATCGGCGGGCGAGTGGCGGCGCTCGACCTCTCGCCCCGGCTGCGTGGCCTGCTGCCGGCCACGGCCCCGCTGGCCGACCAGGTGGCGGGCCTCCGGGGTCGCGTGGATCTGGAGTGGACCGTCGGCGGTTCGCTCGCCAGCCTCGAGGCGGCCGCCTTCACCGTGAGTGGCTCCCTCGAGGCGGGGCACTTCGAGCACGCCTCGCTGCCGCAGGCGATCAGCGACATTCAGGCGGTGTTCACGGCCGATCGATCCGGGATCAGCTGCGAGCGACTGGAGGGGCATTCAGGATCCACGTTGCTGCGGGCTTCGGGCCGGATGGCAGGTTGGGCCGCCGACGCCGACTTCGATCTCGTGATGGAGGCCGAGCGGCTGATCGTCGGCCGGCATTGGGAGCCGTTCCTGCCCGCGTCGCTGGTCTCGCACTGGAGCAAGCTCCTGCCGGCTGGCGAGGTCGATCTCAGGGCTCGGGTGGTCCGGCGGGCGGGAGCGATGACCCCGGAGCTCGCCGTGCGCTGCCGCAACGTGTCGCTCACCTACTACCGCTTTCCCTACCGCGTCGATCGTACGGTCGGCACCGTCACCTACGAGGCGGGCGCGGTGAAGATGCACCTCACCGGGCAGGCCGGTGGGCATCCCATGCACGTCGAGGGCACGTTCGACGCCACCACGCCCGGAACGCCGGGCAGGATCGAGGTTCGTGGGGAGGGGATGCGGATCGACGAGTCGCTCCTGGCCGCCCTGCCGCCCCGGCAAGCCGACATCGTGCGGACGCTGCGGGCCACCGGCACCGTCGAGTTCGTGTTCCGCCACGACCGTGATCCACGGCTGGAGCGGGGCTTCGTCAACACGCTCGGCATCCGCCTGAACCGCTGCACGCTCGCCTATGCGGGCTTCCCCTATCCACTCTCGAACGTCACCGGAAGCGTGCGGATGGAAGGCCGGCGGTGGACGATCCGCGACGTGACCGGCACCAACGACACCGGTGTCGTGCGGTGCACCGGGAGCCTGGAGCCGAACGACGCGGGAGGCGACGAGCTCACGCTACTCCTCACCGGCACGGGCGTCGTCCTCGAGCCGGAGCTGCGCGACGCGCTTCCTCCCGGAATGCGGCGGATCTGGGACGACGTCGATCCCCGGGGCACGGCCGAGTTTACGGCCCAGGTTCGCCACCGCGTGGGGGAGCGGCGGACGGAGGTGGAGCTCGACGCCACGCCCGTCGGTGACACGGTGTCGATCGAGCCGGCCTGGTTTCCCTACCGGCTCGAACAGCTGCGCGGGCGACTCTCCTGGAGGGACGGGCTGCTCCGGTTCGAGGGAATCCGTGGCGTTCATGCCCGGACGACCGTCTCCACCGAGGGCAGCTGCCGGTTCACGCCCGACGGCGGCTGGCATGTCTCCTTCGAACGGCTCACGGCCGACCGGTTCAGGGCCGACCACGACGTCCTGCTGGCGCTGCCGGCGGGCCTGCAGGAGGCCGTCTCCGGGGTCCGGCTCAAGGGCCTGTTGTCGGTCGATGGAGCGCTCGACATCTACACTACGGCCCCGCGCGAGGTCACGCTGCCCGGCGGCCGTACGGAACTCGTGCCCGGCCCGGCCGCCGCGGCCTGGGACATGCAGCTCGACATGGAGCAGGCCGCGCTCGATGTGGGCGTGCCGCTGGAGCACGTTCATGGGGGCATCCGGCTGCGGGGTACGAGCGACGGCGGCGCCTGGCGATCGCTCGGTGAGATCGCCATCGACAGCGCGATCTGGCGCGGGCTGCAGGTGACGGGCCTGCGCGGGCCGCTGGTGATCGATCCGGCCGGGGCCCGGTTCGGTGCGGCGGCCACGACCGGTGAGGGCGGGCCGCGGCGGCTCACTGGCCGCGTCGGCGGCGGCACGATGCAGCTCGACGGGAGTGCGGCGGCCGGCGAGGGAGGGCGGTTTACCGTGGCCGTATCGCTCGCCGATGCGGACCTGGGCAGGCTGGGAGCCGATCTTTCGGGCGGGCCCACCTCGGCCAGCGGCCGGGTGTACGGCGCCGTCGAAGTGAGCGGCTCGCGGGCGGGCACGCATTCGCTCTCAGGCCGTGGCCAGCTCCGCCTGCGGGACGCCGACCTCTACGAACTGCCGGTGATCGTGGCGCTCTTGAAGATCCTCCGCGTCAAGGCGCCGGACCGCACCGCCTTCGAGAGCAGCACCGTCGATTTTCGGATCGAGGGCCCGCGGGCCTACCTCGACACCATCGAGCTCTCCGGCGACGCGATCAGTCTGGTCGGGGCGGGGGAGGTCGATCTCGATTCCAATATCCAGCTCACGTTCCGGCCGATCATGGGGGAGTCGGAGACGCAGTTGCCCGCGATGAAGCGGCTGCTCGGCGGCGCGAGCGGGCAGTTCCTGCTCGTCCACGTCGATGGCACGCTCGGCGAGCCTGTCACCTCGACCGAGGCCTTCCCCACGCTCGCCGCGGCGGTCCAGAAACTCCAGGCCCAACGGGGTGACCCCGGTGCCACCCGGGCGGCCATGCGCGCGGAGCCGCCGCGCTGAGTCCGGGTCGCTCCGCGAGCGAAGCCACTTTGCTACAGTGACCGCATGATGAAGTTCCTCAAGATGCACGGCGCCGGCAACGACTACGTCTACGTCGATTGCTTCACGGAGCCCGCCCCGGCCGACCCGGCCGCGCTGGCGCCACGGATCGCGGATCGCCACACGGGCGTGGGCGGCGACGGGCTGATCCTGGTGGTGCCGTCGCCGCGGGCCGCCGCCCGGATGCGGATGTTCAACGCCGATGGCAGCGAGTCGGAAATGTGCGGCAACGGGGTGCGGTGTGTGGCCCACCTGGTGGTCGCCCGCGGGCATGCCCCGGCGGGGGCCGTGACGATTGAGACGGGCCGCGGGGTGCTCACGGTGGTGGTGCAGCCCGCCGGCCCGCGCCGCTCGCAGGTCCGGGTGGACATGGGCGAGCCGTTGCTGGAGGCGGCCGCCATCCCCGTCACCGGTGTCGGCGCGGGGCGGGTGGTGGAGGTCGAGTGCGCGGCGCTCGGGCCGCACGAGGCCTGGTGGGAGGCGGTTGGTCTCGACCCGCGCATGACGTGTGTCTCGATGGGCAATCCCCACGCCGTGCTCTACTGCCGCGACGTGGCCGCCGTGCCGCTCGACGTGGTCGGCCCACGGATCGAGCGGCACGCGTCGTTTCCCCGCCGGGTGAACGTTCATTTCGTCGAGCGGCTGGCCCGCGACCACGTTCGGATGCGGACCTGGGAGCGGGGCAGCGGGATCACGCTTGCCTGCGGCACCGGCGCCTCCGCCGTGTGCGTGGCCGGAGTGCTCACCGGCCGCACGGACGGCAAGCTGTCGGCCGACCTGCCCGGCGGCCGCCTGGAGCTCGAGTGGCCGGGGGACGGGCCGGTGCTCATGACGGGACCGGCCGAGGAAGTGTTCGAAGGCATTTGGTACGGCGACTGATGGCCCGGCCCTGATGGCCGGCACGTCCAAGGAAGGACCTTGCAGCAATGAACCCCACGAGCCCGTTCGCGATCGGCGCCTGGTCGCTCGTCTCGACGGCCGCGATCCGCCAGTGGATGGGCACGCTCGACTACCAGGTCGAGTTCGGCGACCCGGAGGTCGATCCCGTGCACCCGCGGTATCGGGGCGCGAAAATCTATGTGTTCTGGCACGAGAACATCCTGATGCCGCTCTACCTCCGCGGCCATTCCAACATTTCGATGCTGCTCTCGCGGCACGCCGACGCCAACATTCTCGACCGGGTGGCCCGGATGATGGGCTTCGGGGTGGTTCGTGGCAGCACCTTCCGGGGCGGTTCCGCGGCGCTGCGGGAGCTCGCCGAGCGTGCCGCGGTGGGCAACCTCACGATCACGCCCGACGGCCCGCGCGGGCCGCGCCGACGGCTGGCGCCGGGCTGCGTCTTCCTGGCGAGCACGCTCGGGATCCCGATCGTGGCGATGGGCATGGGCTATGACCGGCCCTGGCGGGCGGGCACCTGGGATCGGTTCGCGATCCCGCGGCCGTTCTCGCGGGCCCGGGGCGTGGTCAGCCGCGCGATCCACATCCCTCCCG
>CAMCPF010000269.1 GCA_945876515.1 Candidatus Kuenenia stuttgartensis | reverse complement strand
TCACCCAGCCGGTCTCGAGCCGCCAACTCGCGCCCAGATCGGCCGGCCTGCGCTCCCAGCCGACCAGCAGCCGATAGTCGTGGTAGACGACCACGTCGTCGGCGCCGCTGTCTCGCCGGACGGCCCACTGGTTGCCGCCAAACTCACCGGCGAGATACACCCACTGGGCCGCACGGCTGCTCTCGGCCACCCGCCAGGCGAGCCGGGGCCGGGGGAAGATCAGTTCGTGCCGCTGGTCGTCGGAGGGCGTCCAGAGCAGTCCGCCGGCCGGCAGGAGGTTGACGTCGCGGCGGTCGAGGTAGATCACGCCCGCCACGACCCGGAGGTTTTCCGTCGCCTCCCAGGCGCCGAAGCCGTGGCCGGTGATCCGGAAGGCCTCGGCGGTGTCGTTGACGAAGTCGCTGTACCAGCCCGGTGCGACGGCGAGGTCGACGCCGAACCGCTCGCCGATCTTGGTGAGCCAGCGGGCCTGAATCCAGGCGTCGTAGAGCTGCGCGGGGAGGCCCGGGTCCATCGGCCCCGGAACCTCGTCCACAAACGAGGTGCCGAAGCCGGGCGTGACGAGCAAGGGCGAGTTGACCGTGGGGGCGGGCAGGCCAATCGTGAGGCTCGTGTCGAGCGTCGTCAGGCCGAGGCCATTGTCACCCAGCCGCGGCAGTTCGGTGACGGTGAAGATCGCCTGCTGGAGCGCTCCTGGCTTGGCACCCGGAGGCAGCTTGCGGCCGGCGGGGGGCTCGAACTCCTGCCGCGGCTGACCTGGCGGGGCCACGTCGTCAGGCAGCAAGGGCTCCGTGAGATCCTGCGGGTCGCCGAGCGCCGCCAGGCGCACCCGCTCGAAAAACGACCGCTCCACCGGCGGCAGCGGCACGACCGCCTCGTCGGCCCGGGCCACGTCAGCAGCGACAACGGCGATCATCATGGCAGCGACCCGGAGCGTCATCGCACAGTTGCTCCACGAAGCGCGCCAGGGATGGCCGCGAAGCTCCGAAATGAAAGATCCTGGAACAGTTTCTGGGGATCGGAGGGGTTGCCCGTGCCAATCGAGCGGCGTAGGAAACCGAGCGCAGCCCGGAGGGCGAAAGCGAGGTTTCCTCCGAGTGAGCGAGAGGGCAGGATGCCCGAAGCGAACGTCCGGCGAGATGGCACGGGCAACCCCGGCCCGTTCGGCCAGGCCCCAAAACCCTGATGAGCCGAACTAATATGCCAAGCCCAGCCGGAACATGATCGTATCGGGCAGGTCCTGGATCTGCGGCGGCCCCTGCACGTAGAAGAGCTGCCGGTAGAAGACGTAGCCCACCTCGAAGTTGCCGGCGAAGCCCGTCTGTGATTTCGGCACCCACTCCGTCCCCAGGGCGATGCGGATGTCGTTGTAGTCGAAGCCGGTGATCATGTTGTAGAGCGAGGTGCTCCGGCGGAAGGTCCAGGCGCCGCCGCCGTACTCGCCCGAGATGTAGCCCCACCAGTCATGGCGGGCGGTCGCCCCGAACCGCTTGGCGGCCCGCGGGGCGGGAAAGAAGATGTCGTAGCGGGCGTCGGCGTTCGGGGTCCAGGTCATGCCCACGGCCGGCAGCAGCTTCACCTGATTCCGGTCGAGGTAGATGATGCCCACCTTGCCCTGCATCGTGGGCGTCATCTGGAGCGTGCCGATCGCGCGGCCCATGATGCGCCAGCTTTCCCAAACGAGCACGTCCCAGTTGGTATAGATGCCCACGCGGATTCCGAGCTCGGCCCCGAAGACCGGCGTGAACTTCGGGTTCCAGGCCGTGTCGAGAAACACGTCGTAGGTGTTGGGGGGCAGGTCGGCCAGGAGCGTCTGCGAGGTCTGCGGTCCGTCCCAGAGTTGAAGGCCGAAGCCGGGCGTGATCAAAAGCGGGGCGTGATTGACGTTGACCGGCGAGTTGTGGAAGAAGGGCAGTGCGAAGGTGGCCGTGGTGTCGAGTTCGTTGACGCCCACGTTCGTCCCCTGGCCGTCACCGAGCAGGTACGCCCAGCTGCCCCGCACGCCCTGGAAGACGTGCATCGTCTGGGCGTAGGTCTGCTGCACGCTTTGCTGGAAGGTGGTGCTCGGGGCCGGATAGCCCGCCGGCGTCAACGTGCCCGGCGGAGGCTGCGTGCCCGGGGGCACGAGCGACGGCGCGGCGGTGGAGTAGCCGGGATAACCCGGCTGGCCGCTGATCGCCGAGGGCGCCCAGGTTGAAGTGCCGGGAGCCTGTTGCGGCACGAACTGGGCCGCCTGCGGCGCGTAGGGATCCCAGGTGGCCGGCGGCGGCGAGAGCGACGGGGCCTGGGCGAGCCGATCGAGTGACGAGGCGGCCGGCGGTGGAAGCGACGATGTCTGGCTCCGGGCGACCGCCGGCAGGGCGACGCACGCGATCGTCACGGCGATGATTCGCAAGCGTGAAGCCATGCCGCGCACGCGAGTCCGGGAGGCCAGGCAGGCCCAGCGGTGATTGAAAAATCGTCGCGGCAGACCCGCGCCACGACCGCCCCGGAAAACGCCCCCGGAGCCGGCAGGAAGTACCGCGCGGCAAACCGGCGAGGCAAGCGGTAAAACCCATTCGGCGAGGCTGGTCGCGGCCGCGGTTGACTGAGCCAACCAGGTCGCTTGACCTCGCCGCCCCCGCTGGCTCGTCCTGGCCGCAGGCGCCACCCCCAGTCCGCTCGAGTCACCCAGCTTGCCTCCTCGTCAGCCGACCGCCGCAGACCCACTCGACCCGCTCGACCCCGCCGCCCTTGTCGGCCCGGGCCTCCTCGCCGGGTGCGAATGGCTCGCCGAGGCTCCCTCGACGATGGATCGCGCCCGGGAGATCGCCGCAGACCAAGCCACGGCCCTGCCGCGCGCGGTGGGCGCCGACCGGCAGCTGGCAGGCCGCGGCCGACGGGGCGCCCGCTGGTGGCAGCCGCCCGGGAGCCTGGCCGTCAGCATTGTGGTGGCGGTCGAGGGCGGCGCGAGCCCGCCGCCGCCGGGCTGGTCGCTGGCCTGCGGGGTCGCGGTCGCGGAGGCGATCCGCGAGCTGGAGCCCGGCGCAGAGGCGGTCGTCCGCTGGCCGAACGACGTCGAAGTCGCCGGCCGCAAGCTCGCCGGCATCCTGGTCGAGGCGGCGGCGGCTGGCCGGGCGATCTTCGGGATCGGGGTCAACACGACCGGGTCGGCGGCCGATGCGCCGGCCGCCATCGCACCCCGGGTCGCGACCATGCCCGACATCACGGGCCGCGTCCTGGCCCGGCAGCGGCTGCTTGCAGCGCTCGTGCCGCGACTGCTCACGCTGCTGGCCGACGTCGCCCGTGACCCCACCGTGCTGGGCGACCGATACCGCCGGCTGTGCTGCCTCAGCGGACGAACGGTGGCCGTCCACGTCGGTGACGCGCGGATCGAGGGAACCTGCCGGGGCATCGCTGCCGACGGTCGGCTCGTCATCGACACCGTCGCCGGCCGGCAGCTGATCGCCTCTGGGAGCCTCACTCCGCCGGCCGACGTCTGGCGGGGCGAGCCCTGAGCGGCCGCGACTCGACCACCGATCCGGCCCGCCGCGCCACCACGCACACCTCCCGTCCGCCGCTCGAGAGCTGCTTGGCCCGGGGCTCGAAGCCCCAGTCGCGAAACGCAGCCAGCCAGGCGGGCAGCTCGCCCGCCCGCGACCAGTCCGGGATCTTGAGCGTGGCCACGATGCCCTCGAGCTTCACACCCTTGGCGGTGGCGACCCGCCCCAGGCTCTCGAGCGTGCTCTTCGGGTCGATGTTCATGTCGGCCAGCAGCCAGTGGACGCCGGCGAACCGCCGCAGCGGGACCTCGCGGGCCCGCATCCGCCACTGCGTGAACGTAGGCTGAGCGGCAACGGTCGAATCGACCAACGCCGGATCGACGCCCACCACCTCCAGCCCGTCCTCCAGGAGCCGCTGGCAGGCCCCGCCGGGCGCACTGCCAAGCTCGACCACCCTGGCCCCTGGTCCCCACGCGATCCCGAAGGTCGCGATCGCCTCATCGAGCTTGAGCCAGGCCCGTGAAACCACGGCCTCGGGCAGCGGCAGGGTGGCCGGCGGATAGATGCCGCCGGGCCAGCAGGTCGCCGGATCGGTCGCGCGATGCCAGCCCACCCACCAGCGGTCCGGCGTGTCCATCACCACGTCGAGCACGCGGTCGCCGGGGGTGGCCACCGGATCGAGTTCGCCTGCGAGCCCGCAGCCGGCCAGCAGGATCCGCCGTGACTCGGCCGCCGCGGCGACGGCTTCGGCCCCGCGCGGCCCGGCCTCGAACTGCCGCGGCCAGACGTGGACATTCGCGAAGCCTGTGCGGCCGGCGAGTTCGACCGCGGCGGCGGCGAGCGTTGCCTGATCGACGCCGGTCACTTGGCCAAGCGAGTGGACGGCGGTGCGAGCGAAGACGAGTCGCTCGAGCAGGTCGGCAGGCAGCGCCGCGGAGGAGGCCGCGGGTGAAGCATCGGCAGGCGGCAGCTTGAAGCTCACGACCCCGCGCCGCCAGGCGGCGGCCTTGGCGACGGGCAGCACCTCGGCCATCCGCGCCTTGAGCGCCGCCTCGGCGCCCCCCTGGCAGGCGCAGAGCAGAAACCCGCCGGGGGTCGTCGCTGGTGAGTTGGCGTCGGACATGTCGCCCCGAGCGTATCCTCGTGCCACGTGCGGTGCGCCGTGGGTGACGCAGGCTCGGGGTCGCCCCTGCCGTCTCGCCGGACGCTTCCTTCGCGACCAATCCGCCTGCGGCGGATCGGTGCCCGCCTGCCCTCCGGTCGCTCGATGCTGGCCTCAC
>CAMCPF010000268.1 GCA_945876515.1 Candidatus Kuenenia stuttgartensis | reverse complement strand
ACGATCCGATGAAGCACGAGCCGGCGCCAGTCGCGGGTTGTGCCCACCCGCTCCGCGAGCGCCGGCCCGCCGAGGGAGTCGAAGACCATCAGGCCATCGACGCTCCCGCTGATCGGCGCGGGCACCCAGACCTGGGCCGAGATCTCCAGCAGCTTGCCGACCGGGGCCGTGAGCGGGGGCGTGGTGATCCACACCGGCGGTGTCTCGACAACGACCGGCGGCTCCTCGGGGTCGGCTGGAGATGCCACCAGGCGGAGGCAGCCGCGGCCCGAGGCGGGGCGGGACTGGCTGACCTCCACGGTGGTCCGGACCTCGTCTGGCGGCCGGGCAAAGTGGTGCCAGCCGCCCCGGGCGAGTGGCTCGAGTTGCTCCATCTCCCCCCCGGCGAGCAGCTGTTCGCCCGGCACGGTGCCGGCGCGGGCCGCGATGAACTGCCAGGCCTCGCCGAGCGTGGCGTCGGAACAGCACAGCGGGCTCGAGACCATCGACCCCTCGGCCTTGACGGCGTTCTCCCAGATCCGCCGCTCGAACTGCCCGGCGATGGCGGCCGCCTTGCGGAGTGAGCGGGAGGCGGTGGCGGGGTCGCTTCCGATGACCGCTTCGCCCGCGGCCGCCAGCCGGCTCGCCTCGGTGAGCATCGGCCCGGCCGCCACCGGGGGCGGTCCACTGAAGGCTTGGGGGGGCAGCCGCCCGAGCAGGTCGGCGGCGCTCGCCAGCGAGAGCGCCGCCAGCCCGCGGGCGGAAGCGAGCTCGACCGGCGCGAGCGTCCGCAGTTGCTCCTGCACGCGGCCGGTCACGGCCGGCTCGCCGCTGAGCAGCACCAGCGCGTGGGTGGTGAAGGCGTCGAGGGTCACCGAGACCCCGCCGGTCACCCGCTGCTGCCGCACGGGCCGCAGACCTCCCGGGCCGATCTCCCAGGCGCGGTGGGCCTCGGGCACGCCGGGGACGAGGATCGACAGCGGCACGTCCTCGCCGGGCATGTCGGCTCCCTCGTAGCGGCGGGCGACCACCTGCGAGCCCTGCACGCCCCGCCAGACCAGCACGATCCGGGCCCGCGCGGCTTCCATCACGAAGGCCTGCACCTCGGCGCTGCTCGTGGTGGACCGCGACGAGAAGCGGCCGGCGGCACCCCACGGCTCGAGCACGGCCAGATGGAGGTTCATCTCGCGCACGGCCACCGCCCGCATTCGGGCCTCGGCCTCGTCGCCGTCGAGTCGGCGCGAGGAGGAGAAGAGGATGCCGCGGACGCCTCCGGCCACCGCCGAGAAGGCCGCGAGCGTGAGGCTCTCCGGATCGATCGCCAGCCCCCGGCCGCCGATGCCCGCCAACGCCGCCGCCTGCCGGGCGGCGGCCGGATCGATCTCCGTGGAGAGGGTCGCCAGGAAGGGCGTGCCTGGCCGGGCGAGCCGAGGCCGCTGCCGGAGCCATTCGAGCCAGTCCACCAGTTCCATCGTGGTGCCGAGCACCGTGCGGCGGGCCACGACCATGTCGATGTGACGCGAGACATGCCGCAGCCCGGAATCGACCGCCCCCAGCAGCGGCCGCCCCGGCCGCGGGTCGCAGGCGCGGATCCGCCGGCCGCGCTCGGCCAGGTCCTCGAGCGAGGTCTCGGTGAGCCCGCTGCCCAGGTCCCAGGCCAGCACCCGGTCCCAGTTCCGCAGCATCGGCACGCGTTCGGGTTCGGTGAGATCGACGTCGGGGATCGGCGGGGGCGGGCAGATGACCCAGAGGCCGGCCGCCCGAGCCTCGGCGAGTTGATCGGCCGAAGCCGGCTCCACCAGTCGCACGCAGTTGAAGCCGAGCTCGGCGAGCTTCGCGAAGGGCTCACCCATCCAGTCGATGGAGCGGGGGAAGAAGGGCAGGCCGTCCACCTCGAGCACACCCCGCGTCAGGCCGGCGGCGGGGTCCGAGGGCGGCTCCGCGACCGCCGTCGCAGCGGCCGGCCGGACCAGCCGATCGCCCAACGCCGCCGCCATGACGAGCCCCGAGGCCGAGAGATCGTCCATGGCGATCTCCTGACGGCCGGGGCTCATCACGCCGTCGATCACGAGGGCGGTGACGACGGCTCCGTCCAGCGTGAGGTCGGAGCCATGCTCGAGCCGCAGCGCCGGCAGTTGCCGGGACAGTCCCCGGGCGACGTCGGCCACCTCCAGGAGTTCCCAGCGACCGATGTCACGGCTCGCCGTGCCGGGCACGAGCACCTCGATGGGAGCCGGGCCGCCCGCCAGCCGGACGCGAACGGCCAGCCGCAGGTCAGGCCGGCTGGACCGCACCCAGACCGCTGCCCGCAGTTCGTCGATCACCGCGGCGGGGCCGAGCGGCGTCTCCAGCGCGAGCGTCGTGGGGGAGGCGACGTCGATGACGACCCGCTCGCAGCGTTCGCCACGATGGGGTGACTGGCTCGACCGGGCGTGCTCGACCAGGCGGATCTCAGGGCCCGCGGGCGCGAGGTGCCAGGAAGTCGTGGCCGACTCGCAGCCGTCTTCGAACCCACCACCGCCGGCCGTGGCCGTGGCCAGCATCACGGCGACGAGGGCGGCGAGCGGAGCTGGTGACATGGGTCGATCCGGGAACGGGGGAAGCGTGGGCTTGTAGCAGGTGCGGCGGCTCCGGCTCCAGATGTTTCCAGCCGCGGCCAACGGGCCCAGGCGGCGGCGGCGGCGCGCGGATCTGGCGCTCGCTTTCCGGAAGCGAAAACGGTATTTTCGGGCATCCTCCTCACGGTTTGCTCATGAATGTGAGGGTGGGGAACCTGCCCTCACCGCCGCCTCGTTGCCGCCATGAAGCCAGACACCGCCGACGACCTGGCGCTGCTCGTCGGGGAGCTCGAACTCGCCTCGCCGGCCGAGCTGCAGGAGGCCCTGCACGATGCCGGCCATGCCACCGACGCCGCGGCGTTCGGGCAGGCCCTCGTGCGGCGGGAACTCGTCACCGGCTTCCAGCTCGAGCGGCTGCTGAAGGGTGAGCGGCGTGGCTACTACTACGGCCGCGCCCAGATCCTCTACCAGATCGGCGCCGGGTCCTTCGCCCGGGTCTACCGGGCGATTCACCGGGACACCGGCGGAATCCTGGCCGTGAAGGTGCTCCGCAGCCGCTATTCGAACGATCCCGACAAGTGCCGCGCCTTCCGGCACGAAGGGGAGATGGGCCAGCTGCTTCGACACCCCAACATCGTGGCGATCGACGACGTGGGCGAGGAGAGCGGCACGAGCTACATCACGATGGAGTTCGTCGAGGGGCAGACGCTTCGCGAGCTGGTGAAGATCCGCGGGGCGTTGGACGTGCCGCGGGCGCTCGACGTGATCGCCCAACTGGCGGCCGGGCTCGACTACGCTCATCGCCGGGGCGTGACCCATCGCGACCTCAAGGCCTCCAACGTGATCGTCTCCTCGACGGGCGAGGCCAAGCTGGTGGACTTCGGCCTGGCCGGGGTGGACGAGTCGGGAGACGGCGCGCTTGGCCGGATCGACCAGCCCCGCACGATCGACTACGCCGCCCTTGAAAAGCTGACCGGCATGAAGGACGACGCCGTTCGCAGCGACATCTTTTTTCTCGGCACCATCGCCTACCTAGTCGTGGCCGGTGCGTCGCCCTTGAAGGAGACCCGCGACCGCAACGAGCGGGCCGATCCGCAGCGGTATCGCGGAATCGTGCCGCTGGCCGAGCGGTGCCCGGACCTGCCCAAGGAGGTCGTCGATCTGGTGTCACGGATGATCAATCTCGACCCGCTCGAGCGGTGGCAGACGGCGGCCGACGTCCGCCGGCGGACCGAGCTGATCATCGCCCGCAGCAACGGCGCCGAGGGCGCCGAGGCACCGGCCGAGGCGGCCCTGCAGAAGGGCAGCCTGATGCTGGTGGAGTCGTCGCAGAAGGCGCAGCAGGTGCTGCGGGAGTTTTTCTCGAAGCTCGGCTATCGCGTGCTGCTCACGGAGAACCCGCAGCGGGCCCTGACGCGGTTCGCGTCCACGCCCCCACCGGCCGACTGCCTCGTGCTGAGCACGCATGCGCTCGGTGAAGACGCGGTCGCCGCTTTCAACACGCTTACGACCGACCCCTTTCTGGCGGCAGTGCCCGCGGTGCTCCTGCTCGGCTCGAAGCAGGCCGACCTCGCCGGGGCGGCGCGAAGCGATGGCCGGCGGCGGGTGGTGCAGATGCCGGTCCAGACCGAGGCCATGTCGAGGGTGCTCCAGGAGCTGGTCGCCGGCACGGCGTGAGCCGATCCCGGGGGGGCGGTGGCAGGCTCGCGGCCAGGAATCGCCCACGCATTCCGAGACCAGGCGCGATGGGGTATCCTGCGTCGCACGCGAACACCGGTGGCGGCCGGTGGCAGCGGCCCCCTTCCTGACCCTGCCGGCCGGCAGGGCGAAAGCGCCCCGCCATGGACCTCGAGGCCTACCAGACCGAAGGCTTCCACGACGAGCTGTTCGACGAGCGGCTCGAGCCCCGCCCCGGCGCCGAACTGCTGGCCCGGCGGCTGGCCGGATTCACCAACGGCGAGGTCGCCGAGCGGCAGCGGGCGGCCGACAAGGCTCTGCTCACCATGGGCATCACCTTCAACGTCTACGGCCACGAGGCCGGGACGGAGAAGATCTGGCCCTTCGACATCGTGCCCCGGGTGATCGAGGCGCGGGAGTGGAGCCTGATCGAGCGGGGCCTGGCCCAGCGGATCCGGGCGCTGAATCTGTTTATCGACGACGTCTACAACAAGCGGCAGATCGTGGCCGACAAGGTCGTGCCCGATTGGCTGGTGGACTCGGGCAAGTGCTTCCGTGGCCCCTGCGCCGGCCTGGCCCCGCCCCGCGGCATCTGGTGCCACATCACCGGCACGGATCTCGTCCGCGGCGGC